>NZ_LN812102.1:900000-1152718 GCF_000942395.1 Risungbinella massiliensis | reverse complement strand
CGACTACTCGTCCATCGGCCAGTTCGGCCGGGACGGCGGAACCGGCACCACGGCGTACGCCGACCCGGACAAACAGCTCACCGGAATCCTGCTCACCCAGGTCGGGATGTCCACCCCGGATTCGGCACGGCTTATTCACGACTTTTGGACCATGGTCTACCAGACAATAGAAGACTAACATTGAGCCCGCACCTAGTATGACCGCCCTCAACGTACGACACCCAACGGTCAGCCCTCTGGCGGCTGATTGGAAGCAAAGGTTTCCTTTCGTACAATGCTTAGACGCTTCCCAGATTTAAAATTGGCGATTGATCCAAATGAGTTGATTTATAACAATAATGGAGTGGTATGTTACATTGCTAGTATTCCAATGATTTTCTAACCTTCGGTGGTATGTTGTTTTAAAATGAACTTGCGTTTTGAAACTCAAATAGTGAAGAATTTTAGATTTCATAAAGGGTAGGAGAAATTACGATGGCAACAGAAAAGGTATATAACAAATTGATACGAGATAAAATTCCTGAGATTGTGAAACGAGCGAACAAAGAGCCTATTATGTCTATCGCATCGGAAGAGGAAATGAAGGAATTGTTATTTCGGAAACTATTAGAAGAACTGGGGGAGTTTAAAGAAACTCCTAATGAAGAAGAGTTGGCTGATCTTTTAGAAGTAATGGATGGTATAGCACATGCATTTAAACTTGATATGGAGAAAGTGAAGACTATAAAGACCAATAAGAAAGAAGAGCGAGGCGGGTTTGAACAAAGGATTGTTTTAGAAAAGGTTATGGAATGATGGTGTTGCTTGCACATCGATTTACTAGATGCAAGGATCATACGAATGAATGAAAATAGTACGATTGTATATGGGAAGCACTATGAGATTTTTTTATGGAAATAGGAGAGCGAATCACTTAGATGAGGAAAATTGATAGGACACCCAAGGAGAAAATTCTTTGGGTTTTTAATCTTCTCGCGCGCCAATCAAGCCGTTTATTGCTAGTTGGTGAAAGTACAATCAGTAGAGAGATCATTTGGATCAATCAGATTTGGAAAAAGAAATTAACAAGATAAGATTAAAAGTGGTATTCGCTATCTTTTTGGCTAAATAATTAACATATTATTGTTATAATTAAGAATATAAGTATGCAATCACGTGGTTTTGAAAAAATTAAGGGAGGTGAAAATGCGACCGATTGACTTTAGCGACGATTCTACTTTTCCTTTAGAAGTGGATCATACCATTCGGTTGCATTAGAAGCTATGAAAGATGGATTTTTTTGGTTTATTGTTGTTGCCTACATTATTTCTAGGATGATTATTCCTATCAATGAATATACCACCTTGTATCAAGTAACAGATATTGGAATGTTTGTATTAGTAGTAGTTCTTCTCATTTATCGAAGTATTCGCCGTTAGGATAGGATGTTGTATAACCTATTTTGATATATTGTAATAATAAGCACCCCTTGATTTGTACTATACTGAACCCAAATATGAAGACAGGAAAAAAACACCTCCTGAATCGTAATCAACGATTCGAGGTCCTATATCTTATAAACGATACTCTAGCCAAGGTAATGAATCTCCTAGTTATACGCTTAGCCTTCTATAGTATCTTTGATCTAGCAATTTGTTGACACTTTATTTCTCTTTTTGTTCTTTTACCACTTTTAATGTTAGTTGCAAAATTTCGGTAATTTGTTTTTCGGTATATCCAAGCTGTTCCATTGCAGTAATGAATGGATCCGGATCCGCACGCTGATCTCTTAGGGATTGATGTAGAATAAACTCATCTAGAGCTTCTTTTGTAATTCGATAACCTTCTTTATAATTTCCATTTATTTCATTACCTTTGAGTCTTCCTTTTCGAATCCAACCTCGAACCACTTGGATATTTTTCGTAAAACCTAATTTATTTAATATCTCAAAAGCTTCTTCTACTACCATTCCATCAGGTGATACTTTCTCCATTTCCTCTTGATATCCCAATTCCTGCCGTTGATTGTTCATTTTGTGCCCCTCCTAAGTTAATGTTATGTTAATGTTAACACAAAAATCAAATAAATACCTCAATTCATAATCTAGGTTTCGTTTTTTAGTGAAACTGTGTAAGTGTACGGCATCTAAAGATCAAGTCGAGAACTTTGTGCGATGTTTTGAATGTTTACGGGAGTATCATATTTTTTACCGCTCTTACTTGGTCAATAAGAAGAAGTCGGTGAATGATGTCCGACTAGATTTGTTTATTGTAAATAACAATCCCCAAAGGGCAGTGATGAAGGTGGGGTTGACGACGACGGATGGAAAGGTGATTCAGATTGATCTACTAGATGCAAGGATTATACGGATGAATGAGAATAGTACGATTGTGTATGGGAAGCACTATGATATTTTTTAGTGAAAATTTATAAAAAGAGTTACACCCAAGGAGAATATCTCTTTGGGCTTTTTTATCTACTCCATAGATGCTCTTTTGCTCTCTCTTTCTTTAACCAATTGATCGTTTGCATGTCATACTCTATCTCCCCCTGATAGAATGCTCGAAAGTTCCGAAGAAGCTTGGAGGAGGCGGCTAATCGGGCTTTTAAATAAGGAATATCGTCTAATCCGACAGAAGTACCACAGTATGAACTTAGGAATTCTTCGATTGGGGCTTTGGGCCAGTCGTGAGAAGGAAAATGATATTCCATTAATTGTGCCAAGTCTTTTGTTGGATCTTCCCATGTCATTCTCTCATAGTCAATGAGCCAAACTTTGTTGGATGGATCGATCATGATGTTTTCGTGATGTAAGCTACCATGGCATAAAGTAGGAGAAAAAGGAGATGGACCTGAAGATTCTAATAGGTTTTGTGCATAAAGAAGTCGATCATGAAAAAAAGAGTATAATGTCTGTTCCCAGTCTGTTCGGAAAGTTCTTTTGCATATTTTTTGTAAACGTCTGAGTGATTTCTGTAATTTAGCTTCCCATTTCCCAGTAGAATCTCGCTGCTTTGGAATGATATCCAACGGTATTTTCGCTAAGATTTGATGGTACTCAGAAAGCGTTTCTCCCGCTGGTGTAAGCCAATTCATTTTATTCCTGTTTACTTCTGTTACATTGGGTAACCATTCCTCTAGATAATAAAGTTCTTTTGCATATGAAATCAATCTCCTGTGGTCTTTGCAGAAAATGATCTTAGGTATACGATGAAAACCTTGTCTATGCAAAGTTTGTATCATTTTCTCGATAAAATCGATATCTTGCAACTTGTATGCATTTTTAAATGCGAAGACTCCTTGATCCGTTTCGACGCGATATGCTGCTCTTACTTTGGAAATGCTTTTGACGATAAGGGTGTAATGATATTCCACTAATTCTTTCACCCTGGAAGCAGGCAATTTTACATCTACATGAATCTTTAACATAGGCATCACTTCCTAAACTAGTGATACTTATTTACATATGCAAGAACTTTAGTATTATTAAAAAGGATGTGTCTAATTAGCTGAATTTTTATTCAGTTACATGAGAAAAAAGCTGTCATAATAATAATAGGGTGGATTACTGAATTTACGATTTAATCTAAAAAGCGAGGAGATAACATGGATTTACTCGGTATTTTGATTTCCTATCTGTTTATTGGATGTATTATCGTCGCATCCAAATGGTTTGAACGATTTAGCAAAGAAGCTAGTCGTAAGTTTATTCACATCGTGCTTTGTAACTGGTTTATAGTAGCTATGTTCGTTTTCGAAAGTGTATGGTATGCCATGTTTGTTCCAGCTACCTTTGTCATTATCAATTTTTTGTCAGCTAAGTATAATCTCATTCCTTCGATGGAAAGAGATGAGGATGAGGGTTACGGGACAGTATACTATGCTCTATCTCTGGCTATTTTAGTGGGACTCACCTTTGGATATGTGAATCAGCCTTGGATTGGTGCTATTGGGATTCTCATTATGGGGTATGGGGATGGATTGGCAGCTATTGTAGGGAAAGCAATGCCTTACAAGCCATATCAGGTGTTCGGCTCTCGAAAGACAGTTTCCGGATCATTGGTAATGTGGGTTTGTTCTTTTCTCATTAGTTGGGTCTTTTTTAGCATCTATACCTCTACATTAGGTTTGATCGAAGCTCTTGTTGTTGCGTCGGTGGCAACTGTGTTAGAAGCGATCTCGCCAAAAGGATTAGATAATCTATTCGTACCAATTGGCTGTTCTACGTTAGTTTATATGCTTTTTATTTGAAAAGAAAGCGAGTCATACATGGAAACGATCCTATCTCTCTTGATTATATGTTTGATTACATACATCGCTTATATCAAGAATTCGCTCAGTGGTAGTGGTGCGATGATGGCATTATTTGTTGGGGCAATCATCAGTTTAGCTAATGGTTTCGAGTTTATTGCTGTTTTACTAACTTTTTTCATTTCGTCTTCTTTGCTATCCAAGTGGAAACTTTCCATGAAACAGAAACTAGAAGAAGATTTGTATGATAAAACAGGTAGGCGTGATTGGCAACAAGTATTGGCAAATGGAGCTGTTGGGACGGTTTGTGCTTTTTTCTATTGGCTAGAACCTAGTACATCGCTTTCTTTTGCTTTCTATGCCTCGTTTGCCGCTGCGAATGCCGATACATGGGCCTCTGAAATAGGAGTTTTGAGTAAAAAGCAGCCCATTTCTATTATTCGTTGGAAACCGATCGAAAAAGGTTTGTCTGGTGGAGTCAGTTTGTTGGGGCTAGGCGCATCCGCTCTGGGAGCGATGTTAATTGGTCTTATTTACTTGGTATTTACCAACGATTTGATGGGATTTATTTGGTTGATTCTCATCGGTTTTATGGGATCCATATTAGATAGTGTTCTGGGAGCGGTTTTACAGCCTGTCTATCATAATAAGAGCAAAGATGTGCTAACGGAGAAAGCATCTGATTCGACTCAACAGTATGAAAAAGTAAAAGGGATTAGTTGGTTTACCAATGATGTAGTAAACGTAACTTGTGTGGTCATCGCAGCGGTTATGGGTTGGTATGTAAAGTCCTAAAAAGAAACACCTCCGAATCGTTCACTACGAATTCAGGAGGTGTTTTTCTGTCTTCCTATTTGAGTTCAGTACATCAAACTTATCTCTACTATCCGTTTTCGTTCGTATGAGTAAACGTCCAGTTCTCTTGTTGGTAGTGGCTCATATATTCCATACACCGCTCCTGCCATGAGCTCATATGAGCTAGGCTATTGATATATAGTTGCTTTCTCTTGGCAACAGGACGTTTGTCTTTTAGGAGAAATAGATTGGTCGTTTTTATTTTATGTCCTCTGCTGCTACGAATTTTGGGGACGATGATTTGTTCGAATCCATTTTTATGATAGAAGTGAGCAGCATGTCCTGTGTTGGAAAATTCGACGACGACAAATTGATCAAAGTACATGATAAGAACAAGTGGTTTTTTGTGATAGTTTTCATAGACGATGAGTTTCTTGATATCTTGTACATGGTTTTCCCAATAACAGAAACGCTCACTATTATGATCTTCGCCAAAGAAGTCCATCATCTGGATTCGGTTTAGGTATTTTTTTATTTCTAAGACTTTATCTGGCAAGAGGAATTCCCATGGTTTTTCATCGGATCGTGGGTCTCCTAGTTTCTCCGCCGCTTGTTGTAGAAGAGGGCGATGGAAGGTAGTGATATCTCGCTGGACTAAGTATTTTTCTATACACTCTTGATACTCAGTAGGGCTGAAAGTTTCTAGATAATCGACGATGGTAGATTCGTCTTCTCTGTCTAGTATGGTATTTTGATGGATGCTTTGCGATAGCATCTGATAGATTAGTCGATGTTGTAGTGCGGAAGAATCTTGTATCATCCATCGTCTCAGTGTGGTTTGTGCTTTTTGATTAGAGTGAGTAAGGAAGTATGCCAATGGTACAAGTGGCTCCTTGGTTTGGAATGCCGCTTGGAGCTGTGTCCTAGCGAGCGAGTCCAAGCCGAGGAATGACTTGGTTTCGTGTTCGAATGCATGTTTTAGGAGCTGGATCAGGGAAGGGTGATTGCAATGTTGTTGGAAGGCTCTCCACGACATGCGACCAATCTCCCGTGTGTAACGAGTGATGATGATGTTGGTGATGTTCTGGATCGTTGTATCCTGTTCGTCCGCATAGGGAAACATCGATGCTAGGAGTCGTATTTCTAGACTGGACAGGCTCTGAGCAAATGGCTCTAGAGTTTGGTAGTCAGTGGGCAGTGCTCGTATTTTTTCTAGTAACAAGGGAAGTTCTGAGATAGAGAGACTCTTCAACAAAGCCCCATCACTATTTTGATAGGCCATTTCTAGCTGTTGCCGTTTTTTCCTCAGTGCAATGGGGGAAAAGGTATATGATCGAATATTAGTTGTCATTTGGTTTCACCAGATTTTGTTGTTCTTCTATGTATTTCTCATCTTTTAGACGAATCGTAAATTCTACCCGACGGGATGCGGTGGCATCGACTTTTCCATCAGGTGTTATTTTCGGATCGTTGTAGGATCTGCCAATGGTGGTAATGATGTTTGGCAATTCTTGTTTGTGTGGGAAGTCTGGAAACTTATTATCGTATATAACGATTGCTACTGCAGAAGCTCGATCTTGCGAGAGTTTCATGTTATATAGATATCCTCCCGTTTGATCGGTGTGCCCCTCAATCACGATTTGAGATATTTCATTGCGAAATTTGTCCGATAGTAAAATGCTCATATATTGGGGGACAAAAGCTGCTAGGTTTCTGTGTCCTTCTGGCGAGATGGTAGCACTGTCTGAATCGAACAGAACACCACTATGAAAAGTAATGGTACCTGTCTGTTCATCGATTTCCATTTGGAGATGGGAGTCTTGAAAGGACTTGACTAGTTCGTGTATGATCTCCGATTTGACTTCTAACTGTTTTTCAATGGTGGTATCTTTCGGTGTCTCCATTGCTTCAGAAGATTCTTTCCCGTTCATTACGAAGACGAAGAAAAAGAGTAGGAAGCATAGTAGAAAGGAAGTCCAATGAACAGAGTGAGAGACCTGGTAATAATAGTTCCCTTTGGCTTGATGGAAATCTCTTCGATTCGTTCTCATACCTCTAGACATTGGGGCCTCCTAAGTAGGTTGTTGAATGATTTGTTGGTCCGTTGTCTGATCTAGCTTTCGATTCAATTCCCCGACATGATGAGTTAATGTTTCTAGGTGATTTGGGAATTGTTCTAGTGTCGAAATCCATTGAATAAAGGTGTTGATCGACTTGGCTAACTCTTGATCAAACTGTTGAAAGGTATGATTTAGTCCTTGATGCATCTGTTCTTCAAACTGTTCCATCGAATGGGAAAGCTGCTCATTTAGCTCTTTCCATAGTTGATGAGTGCCAGCCCAATGCTCCTGCATCTTTGCGGAACGATCGTCGATCTGCGACAGTTGTTCTGTTAGCAATTCCTGCATTCGGGCTTGAGTTTTGCTCATTTGCTCTTTCTCGTGCAATAGCGTTTGTTGAGTCGCTGATAGATTTGCGTATAGATTCTCACTTCTTTGTCTGTCCTGATGGATCTCAGATAAGAGAGAATGGTATTGGACCTGTTGTTCCAAGAAGGAAGTATGTTGCTCTGTTACTTTTTCTTTTACCTCTGTATTTTCTTTGATCCAGGTTTGAATATGATCGAAGCCTTTGTTCCATTGTTCTGCTAACTTCTGATACTCTTGATGAAGGTTGTTTTGTTGAACGATATGCTCGTAGATTGGTGCCAAGCTTTGTTGGAATGACTCTACAAACAAGGAGAGTTGACTATTGTTTGCTTTTCTTCCAGAATTCATTATTTCGAGTAGGTCAGAAGCGATGGCTCGAAGCTGGTTGTTTTGTATCGTGGTATCTTTAAGCTTCGCTGTGAAACTTTCTAGTGCTGACTGATAATTGGATAGATGACCTGCATATTGTTGCATCTCTTCCGTTAGAAGGATTGCATGATATGTCATCTCTTTCATAGTAGCTGCTTGCTCTTTGTTGTTTTGTACAATTTGTTCCATAGAAGTTTGAGATTGGTGTAGATAAGGAACCAATACAGATTCAAATGCTGTTTTCATGCTCAACGATAGTTGATCTGCCATTTGCAGAATCAGATTGTCGGACATATATGTCGTAATGTCTTTTGTAGACTGCTTTTGGGCCTCTAATATATTGTTTAGCAGTGAGGGTATGTCTTGAGCAGGAAATACTTGATCCAGTTGGTTACGTAAACGAGTAAAGTCTGTTTGCAATGTTGCAAAGCGGAAACGATCGATGAACTGCCATAGGATCGAAGAGAAGATTCCAAAGATGGAGCAATAAATTGCTGTATCGATACTTCCTATCCATGAACTCCCACTTGCTTGAATTATTCCAGTAGCTCCAACCAATCCCCAAAATGTCCCCAAGACTCCAATTGCGAGAAAAACTCCAGGAACTAAGGCGAACACATGGCACCAAGCCCGCTTTTGGACAAAGTCTTCCTCTAGAAAATAATCATAGACATCTGGAAAAGAAGTGGTCTGTTGTGATTTTCGTTGATAGTCTCGATAAAAATGGTTCCATGAATTGCGGAACTGTTTACTTATGTCATGGTGATCTTTTAGCCAGTCGGTAAAAGCATGGATAAATTCGGTATTCGTTACCATCTCATCCGTAAGTTGAGAAGCCAATTGGTCTTCGAGTAACGTTTGCTCCTTCCATAATTTGCGATGAATCATTCCTAGGATGATAAGTGCAATAATATTAAGAATAATGATTACCCATAGAAAAGGGGTCTGAAAAATAATTTGAATAAAATTCAGCATAAATAAACCTCCGGGTTACCATACTTTTTGAGAAAAGTTCTTTTAATTGTAACTTAATTATGAACAATTTTTAATATAAATTTCATTTTTTCATGTAATTCCTTTTCGGAGGAAAATGATTGATTAGGATGGAAGAATTGCTCTTGTATTAAAGGAGGGAAGTAGATGACTGATTGCACAACATCGTTTGACGAGAAGGATTTCGAGAAGCTGGAATCGCTCTTATACGATGAAGGGGTAACATTCCTTCATCAGTTTTCGAAAACAGAAGAGAATCAAGATGTATATGCTTTTGCTATTTATTGGAATGAATCGAACGATGAGTTATTCTTTGCGATCAATACACTAGACTGTTTTCAATGGATGGAGGAGCAAAAGTATAGTTCATTTCCAAAAAGAAAGCTGGAGTGGATTACAGGGGCAAAGTATCGCTGTAGAGAATTTGGATTCCAATATGAAAGGTGTGATTTTTCCCCTAGTCTGCTTGTAGAATGGGATAAATACTGTGATGTAGTGCGCAAATACCGAAATACATACTATGAAGCACAGGAGAGTAAAACAGAGATTGATGTAGAAGTAATAGGGAATTGGACTCAACTAAAAGAGAGGTTTCTTCAAGTTATATTGAATGTTTACAAGAAGATAGAGAACCACTTTGATCTACTCAAGCGCTCTGAAGACTTTATCGGATTTGTGGATACAGAGAAATGGAGACTACAAGACAAAATCGATTGGATGAAGCAAACGATTGATGAGAAAACATTTTATCGGGTTTTTCCCGAAATAGAGAGGTTGGAAAACTTTCTAACGGATCTATCGGGGAAAAATATACAAGAGCAAAAAGAGTTTTGGCTACGTGCGTACATGGATTTTGGATTCGGATTGGATACAGAGAGAACAAAGGTATTGGAATGTTTCGAAAGAGGGAAATATGATGTGGAAACCCATCTGGTTCACTTAGGAGAAGAAGTGGTGGGTGATTTGGTAGAACTAATAGAGAGTATGGAAAAGGGTCATAAGCGGAAAGAACTATTGCGCACCCATTTACTAAGTATGATCCGGAAGATTGGAAAAGCAGATGACCAGAGCATCGATCGATTATATTTGATGCTTTCAGAGCGATATGCAGAGAGAAGCGGGCAGCATGATTTCGTGCGTATTCTATACATTGCGAAAACTTTGCATAAACTTCGTCCAGATCGGTATCCAAAACCGATCAAGGATGACCGTGGTCGATTTTCAAATATTCACGAGTTTGGTATAGAAGATAGAATTTAGTAGAGGTTTTGATCCAGATTCAAAGGACTATTAGTAGAAGAGGGATACGTTTTCTTTTGTTCGCAGTGATGGAATCGATGAGGACGTATTCCTCTTTTGTAGGGAGTCATCTGATCGAATCATCATAAATGGTGATCTGATGCTCCTCATATTATTTATAGCTTGATTCATTAGTTCAAGTTAAGTGTAGGCGCGCCGCCAGCTTTGGGTTCGTTATGCAACATACTCTGTTTATTTTAGGTTGATATAAATATTAGTATAGTTACATAATTATTTAACAGGATTGTATCAGACTACCATTTGAAAATAGGAGACAGATCATGGAACAACAACTAGTGCGTCTAAAGGATCGATTAAGTGATCTGAGCCGTCGAAATCGGTCTCTTCGTCTACTGAAGCTACCAAGTAAATGGACTTTTGATATAACACAGTTAGATGAAAAGGAGAAAGAGCAGCAAGAGAACGATCCTACGAAAAAAGAAGAAACTTCCTTCGCTGCTAAACTATTAACTAATATTATTTCAGGTAAGAAAAAGATTCGGCTGACACAGACTTCTTTCTCAGAGAAAAAGTTACAAAAGGTCGGGCAGAGCTTGACCCACTTGTATCGTACGATGAAAGCAATCGAAGACGAAACGGGTTTATATGACCTATACATAGGCTATCCCTTCCTTACTGGTAACCTCCGAGATGGCTCTTATATCCAAGCACCACTTTACTTATATCCAGTTCGCTTAACTCGCAAAGATCGCAGTAACCTGCATTGGGAATTGGAATTGTTTCCTGATGCAGAACCACAACTAAATCGCACTTTATTCTTAGCGCTCAAACGCTTCCATCAAGCTGCTGTTCAAGAGAGTATATTAGAAGACAGTGAACAATGGAAATCGCTGGACAAGTTAAGATTAGCGTCCTGGGCGGAATGGCTAAAACAGCATGAGCTTCCAGTTTCCTTTACTGAAAAGGAGTTAAAACCGCTTACTGAGTACAGCAGAGAAACGACGCCCAAAGAGGCAACCTTGGCACTGGAGCCGTTTGCGATCTTGGGGAGCTTTCCACAAGGCAATTCTTCCTTGATCCGAGATTATGATGAACTGATTGCTTTATCTGCGGGACAAGAATTACCGCTCATCCAAGAATTGATGAATCTGAATGAAGATGAGGACTATGATCCTATGCCAGATTCCCATTCAGAAGAGTCAAGGAAGGGAAGCGCATTAAAGGAAGAAGAGCAGTTCTTTCTGCTATCTACGGACTCTTCGCAAGAAACCCTGCTTCATACAGCACAATCTGCAAAGGGATTGGTAGTTCATGGACCACCTGGAACAGGGAAATCACAGGTAATTGTAAATTTGATTACGGATTCGCTAGCAAAAGGAAAAAAGGTACTAGTAGTCTGTCAAAAGAGGGCTGCTTTGGATGTTGTTTACCAGCGATTAGATAGCCTTGGTTTGGCATCTAACGTGGCGCTGATTCATGATGAAAAACAGGATCGCAGAGGGTTATATCACAAGATATATACGCAAATTCCAGAAATAAGTACCCCTATTCAAGGAAAAGAATCATCATTTCGCAATATGTGTAAACGATTAGAGGATCGAGAGCAGAAGCTAAATGAGATTTATCGCGGACTACACGAACGTCAAGCATTTGGGTATAGTGCGTATGAATTATACGGGCGAGCCAAAAAGCGGGATGAAGTCATTTCGGCTATTTCGGTATCGGATCTAGCGAAAGGCTGCCACCGAGATGATCTCGATGACGTGCTGACGACCATCTCTATGTATGGGTCTTACTATCAGCGTTTTGGAAAGGAAGACTATCCGCTAAGGAGAAGAAAGTCGTTTGCCAAACTTGAAATACAAGATCAAACGATGTTGATTGAGCAGTTAGAGCTTGCTTTAGAAAAGGCAGATGTAGCGATCCAACAATTGGATCAGCTAGGACATGACAAGATGAATCCAGCATATCTGTGGCTGGTCAGTGATCGTTTAGCAAAAATATATGATGATCTAGATCACAAAGAGAAGAAGACTCTACAAAAGTTGCGTTTATGGTGGTGGACTTCCTTTACAGGGAAAGGGATTATGGAGGAGCTGCTACATGGACAGAAGTTTAAAGGAGTAACTTCCACTGAATGGCCCAAAATTCAAGAAAGTTTACGGTTAATGTATGAGATTTCGCAAATTACGCTCAAGTTAGATCGACATCTTCATTTCCTAGGAAATATTTTAGAAGGAGCGTTTTTTAATCAACTGCGAAAAGATTTATCTGATGGAAAGATTCCCAAGCGCACTCTTTTACAGATTCGCGAAGCCATTTCTCATGATTTTGACGAGTTAAAAGCGATGGATCGTTGTTACGACGAGGCATCATCGATGGTACAAAAACTGATTCCACGATTAATAGAGAAAGAATGGAACAAAGAAAATCCTCTACCGGAACAATGGGTGGATACGGTTCGGCAATCCTTTTTTTATCACTGGATTGATTCCATTGAACGGATACATCCACATCTCGCAAAAGTATCGACAGATGAGTACGAGCAGATCAGAGAAGATTTTGCCAAGCTCATTGGGGAAAAGCGAAAGCTGGCTCGACAAGTGTTGCAAGAGAGGATCACTAACAATATCAACGATTCTCTATCCAAACATGGGCGAGCTTTTAAAGAGCTGAAGCATCAAACCGGCAAACAACGCCAGATATGGCCTGTACGGAAATTGGTGAATCGATTTGCAGAAAAAGGATTGTTGGATACGTTACCTGTATGGCTTGCTTCTCCTGAAACAGTGTCTGCTATGTTCCCGTTAACCGCGGGCTTGTTTGATCTAGTGGTATTCGATGAGGCTTCGCAGTGTACAGTAGAAAGTGGCTTGCCATCGATTTATCGTGGGAAGCAAGTAGTCGTGGCAGGAGATGAAAAGCAATTACAGCCATTTGAACAGTTTCGTGTCTCTTTCTATGATGAGGAAGATGAGGAGACGGACTTCGAAATGGAAGAGTCACGCAGTTTACTGAACCTAACGAAGCGCATCTATCCAGAGCACATGCTTCAATACCATTATCGCTCCAAGTTCGAAGAGCTGATTCATTTTTCCAACCATGCCTTTTACAACGGGCATATGCAGGTAGCACCAAATGTGTCATCCGATCATTCCCTCCCTGCGATTCGCTGGAGGAAGGTGGATGGACGTTGGATCAATCAGTGTAATGAACAAGAAGCGGTTGCGGTGGTAGATTTGCTACAAGAGCATTTGGAAAAAGAGCCAAATCAAACCATGGGAATCATCACCTTCAATGCGAGACAGCAAGATAAGATATGGCAGATTATGGATCAACGTATCAAAGATGATCCCCACTTCGCAGCTCTGTATGAGGAGACGATGAAAAGAGAACTCGATGAGCGTATCTTTGTGAAAAACATTGAAAATGTGCAAGGGGACGAACGGGATGTCATTATTTTCTCTATCGGCTATGCGCCTAATGAACAAGGGAGAATTTATAATCGCTTTGGTCTTCTCAACCAACAAGGTGGGGAAAATCGCCTTAATGTAGCGATCTCTCGGGCGAAACAGAGAATCTATGTAGTAGCTAGTATTGATCCCCTTGAGTTAAACGTTGCAGGAAGTAAACATGAAGGACCAAAATTATTCCGTCATTACTTGGCATATGCCAAAGCCGTATCGGAAGGGAATAAGGAACAAGTCCTAAGTGTATTGCATCGGATTAATCCTCCAACTGATACGAAAACCCAGTTTCATGATGATCGATTTGATTCTCCATTTGAGGTAGAGGTATGTGAGGAGCTACGAAATATTGGATATGAAGTTCGTACACAGATCGGCGTCTCAGGTTATCGGATTGATTTAGGGATTGTTCATCCCCAAGATGCAAGTCGCTATATATTGGGAATCGAGTGTGATGGTGCTGCGTATCATAGCTCCCCACATGCCAAAGAACGAGACTTATATCGACAGGAGTTCTTGGAGTCAAGAGGATGGGAGATTCAAAGAATATGGAGTCGAAACTGGTGGAGAAACCCCAGTATGGAAATAGAAAAGATAGATCGCAAGGTGAAGGATCTATTATTGATAGAAGAACATAAAGCGAAGGTAACTTCATCCTAAACAAAGACCATCCCTAAATTTCAGGGATGGTCTTTGTTTATCTATTGATCTATTTTATAAAGCCGAATCAAACTTGTGGCACTGCTAGGCCAAGTCCTTCTGCAACGCGTGTACCATATTCTGGGTCTGCTTTGTAGAAGTGTTTGATTTGGCGAATTTTTATTTCGTCGCTTTCGACTGGTTTCATCGCACCGACGATATTTGCCACTAGGCGAGCACGTTCTTCTTCGCTCATCAGACGGTATAGATCACCTGCTTGGGTATAGTGGTCATGATGATCATAGCCTACGCTATCTGCGAATCCGGATACTTCAAAGCTAGAGGTTTTATCTTGGGCTGATTCCGTTGCTCCGCCAAAGCTATTTGGTTCGTAGTAGACGGAGGAGCCACCATTGGAATCTGGACGCATAAATCCATCACGCTGATTGTTATTCACTTCTGATTTTGGACGGTTGATTGGCAATGCATTATGGTTAGCACCCACACGATAACGATGAGCATCGGAGTATGCGAACAGACGTCCTTGGAGCATTTTGTCTGGAGAAGCTTCGATACCTGGTACAAAGTTTCCAGGAGAGAAGGTTGCTTGTTCTACTTCTGCAAAGTAGTTTTCTGGGTTTTTGTTTAATACCATGCGACCTACTTCGATCAGTGGATAGTCTTTTTGTGACCATACTTTGGTTACATCGAATGGATCGAAGCGGTAGGTATTCGCATCTTCTAGTGGCATGATTTGCACATAGAGTTTCCATGCAGGATAGTCGCCATTTTCGATAGCATTGAACAAATCTTCTGTATGGTAATCAGGGTTTTCTCCTGCTAGTTTTGCTGCGAGTTCCACATCTAGGTTTTTGACGCCTTGTTCTGTTTTGAAGTGATATTTGACCCAAACACCTTGACCTTCTGCGTTGACCCATTTAAAGGTATGGCTTCCGAAACCATGCATATGGCGCAAGGTTGCTGGGATACCACGGTCCGACATAAGGATCGTTACTTGGTGCAAGGATTCAGGAGATAGAGACCAGAAATCCCACACTGCATTAGGGTTTTTCAAGTGAGTTTGTGGATGACGTTTTTGTGTATGGATAAAGTCAGGGAATTTGATCGCATCCCGAATGAAGAAGACAGGGGTGTTGTTCCCAACTAAGTCGTAGTTTCCTTCTTCGGTATAAAATTTCACGGCGAAGCCACGAGGATCACGAACGGTATCTGCGGAGCCGAGTTCACCAGCTACGGTAGAGAAACGGATAAACATAGGAGTGCGTTTTCCTACCTCAGATAAAAAGTTCGCTTTTGTATATTTGGATACATCATTGGTTACTTCAAAATAGCCATGTGCTCCAGCACCTTTTGCATGAACAACACGCTCAGGAACACGTTCTCTGTTGAAATGTGCCAGTTTCTCTAAAAGGTGAACATCTTGGATTAAAGTTGGTCCGCGGGAACCGGCTGTCATGGAGTTTTGATTATCCCCAACTGGAGCGCCCCAGCTAGTTGTAAGCTTCTTGCCGTTACTCATATGGAAGATCACCTCATAAGAATTATTGTTATAACAAAATGATAACATCTCTCAATATAAAATCAATACTTTTTTATAATTAATATAAATAAAGAAGGATTATAAAAAGATACTTAGAATTCTAGATGATAAGTTAGCCTATGATAGATGTGATATTGTTTAGCACAAAATTGATCGCACTATAAAAAAAGGTGACTCCTGGTCTGCTCAGAAGTCACCTTATCTAGATAGCTTGTTTTTGTGAGGGAGGTTCCGTTTGCGCAAGTCGATGAGGACGATACACAAAGGTCAAAGCAACAAACAAGAGGAGATAGAAGGCAATCGTATAGAAAAGAACCTCTCCACCAAAATGTTGGATCAGTGTTCCACCAGTATAAGGACCTAGCATACTTCCCAAGCTGAAATGAACAGAAGCGATCATATTTCCAGTTGCTAGTAGTTGAACTGGCAATAGGTCAGTTAGATAGGCTAAGCCAAGTGAGAATAAGGAGCCTACTAGCCCACCGATCATGAGAAAGGCGAAAAATAACAGCCATTCATTCGAGCCAAGGAACGGGATGGCGATCATACCAATCGCTCCGATCGTACAAACAGTTTGGAGCAATCTTTTTCTGCCCCATTTGTCGCCCAGCATACCGAGGGGGACTTGGAATAACAAACTTCCCCAAACAAATGCACTGATCAATATCGAAATCCATTCTTCAGCAATACCGTTTCGGAGTCCGTATACTGGAAAGGAACCAGCTATTGCGGCTTCCAAGAAACCATACAATAAAGGTGGACATAAGGCGACCAGTCCAACCCGATAAATGGATAGAAATTGACCTTCTCTGTTTTTCTTGGTAGGTGTTTCGGTGTGAGCAACTCCGCTTTCCAAACGCAGCGTAAAGAAAATTGTGATCAATAGTAGTATTTCTAAAATGATAAATGGGACTGTAAACCCATAATTGGATAAAATCATTCCCAACGGACCAATCCCAAAGCCTAATCCATAACAAAAACCATATTGGGAAATCCGCTTACCTCGTACATCGGCAGGAGCAGTTGTAGTAATCCAAAGTTGTGTTGCGTAATGGAGTAAACTATCCCCGATTCCGACAGCAAATCGTAGAAGACTCCAAGCCCAAATGTTTACATAAAGAGGGAATAGGAAAATAGCCCCACTGACGATTCCTAGACCGATTAAAATACTTGTGCGGTATCCGAGCTTTTTCACGACCCATGGACAAAAAAAAGACATCAAAAAGATCCCCACATAGAGGGAGGCTGCACTTAGCCCATTCATACTTGAAGATGTACCTTGTTGTTCTAAAACAGTAGTAAGTAGTGGGATTAACAACCCTTGTGACAAGCCCGTTATGACGACGATGAGAAGCAATATTTTAAACCTTTGATCAGACCATTGATTTAGCAAGGATTGTCTCCCTTTCTCTATGAATTCTTAGGAAATTATAGGGCTTCTTTGTATTTTTCGCAATCCGAAATATTTCATTTTGTAACTACTTCTCATAAAAAAACGAAGAAAGAGATCGACCATCTCTTTCTCCGTGTATGTTTTATTTATATCGAGCATGTTGCATAATGAACCCAAAGCCAGAGTCGCGCCTATGCTTAACTTGGATTAATACAACAAGCTATATAACATTTGTTATTCTTCATTTTTGGAAACGCGTACTGGAGACAACTCATTGTTTAGGCTCTCTACATATCGTTTATAGTGACGATATGCCTCCTCATTTTGCCCCGATTCGATTAACCTTACTGTAGGACTAACCAATTCTTGATAGATTTTTTGGTAGATGTCAGCCTGATTAGAACGTTGTTTGATTCGATCTACCATGGTAGGAGAGATCTGGTAGTATGACTCTACTTCTTTTTGCCCCTCTGATGTACTTAGTAAATAATTATCACGGTAGCGACGAAGAGTTTCTAATTCATAGCAGTTGTCTGGCAGCCCTTGGTACTCTACACAAGCAGTAGTGAGATAGCAGCCACCACCCGATTTACTTTCCCGATTATATTTTCGCTCTACTCGCTTGCCTTTATCATCAAAGCGGTCCCATTCTTCGCTATTTCTGCCACCACGTTGTTTGCTTTTTCCGATTAAGTTACCATCACGATCGTAATGCTCAATCGTACTTCCACGTTCAATATCGTAGCCACCTGGATCATCTCGCCAGGCTTTCTCTCTTTTCGATCTTTTTGCCATCGAAATAGACCCTCCATTTATGAGTTGTTGTAATATTATAACAAATGAATAGAGATCTTGTATTGAATGATGGAATAATAGAGGATTTTAATAGAGGAGGAGAATAACATGGAAGATGATCGCACACTCTCGTTGGAACAACTGGAAAATGAGGTTTGGGAACCATCTGATTTCCGATCTTCGTTGATCGAAAAATGTGAGAAACTAAGAAAAAAACCTATCGAACAATTCGACATCGAGGATTTGAGAGTGATGATATCACAACAGATCGGACTTCCGTTTTTAATCCCAATTGCGCTAGAAAAGTTAAAGATGAGTCCATTACTCGAAGGGAATTTTTATAAAGGTGATTTATTGATAGCAGTGCTTCAAGTGAAAGATCATTTTTGGGAACAGTTTCCTAGCTACAAAGATGAGCTAGACTACCTCCTATTAGATATCGAACATTTTATCGAGATATTTCAATCTGCTAGAGGCTAGAGAAAAGGGAATCATGTTAGAAAAATTAGATCAGATAGACTGGAGCAGTTTGGTTCATTCATATGGATATGCAACAGATGTCCCTGATCTCCTACAAGGTATAACTTCATTAGATCCAAATGTACGTAAAAACGTTTGGAGAATGTTATACAGTAGTATCTTGTACGAAGAGGCTGTTTATGAAGCGGCAGCTCGTGCGGTTCCCTTTTTGATCGAGCTATAATGGTTACCATCATGAAGGATAGTATTTAGTCATATTGCAAACTAGAGGAAAAGAAAAAGTATTGCTTAGTGATAGATAAGTTAACTAGGAGGGTGATTATGAAGATTGAGAAGGTAGAAGTAGGTGGGGGAAATATTGCTGTCGTGAGAAGTGGTGAGATATTTATACGAGATGTTCAGTCAGCATTGGATTTGATGGCAACTGTACAATATGAAACAGACTGTAATCGTATGGTTATAAATAAATCGTTACTAAGCGAAAGCTTTTTCGATTTGAAAACACGCCTTGCAGGTGAAATCCTTCAGAAGTTCATCAATTATCGGGTGAAGGTTGCCATTATTGGAGATTTTTCTTCGTATTCAAGTCAAAGCTTACAAGATTTCATCTATGAATGTAACAGTGGGAACGATATCTTTTTCTTACCAACAGAACAACAAGCGTTTGAAAAGTTAAGCATATTGAAGTAGAAGAGAAACGGAGTTAGATATGTATTAAAAGTGAAGTGGCACTTCCGCAAAACTATGCTTTTTGGCTGACGAACTCGGATAACCGAGTAGTGGGGCATGAGAAGATGTTCCATCGCAATGTCACGGTACTCGAAGGAAAACATGATAAGTATATGGGCAAAAAGCTCGGTGCCACTACTTATCAAATGTGGGTGGATACTGCAACAGGTGTCTTGCTGAAATGAGAAGGAAAAGATTCAAGTGGGAAGACAGTCTATTTTATCAATGTTACGAACATCGAGTTCAACAAAGGAGTTAACAAAAGTAAGTTTTCCACAATGGAATCTCAAGGTTGGCAAAACGTTACCGTCAACGGTTAAAATAGATAAATGTTTCTGCAATCTCTCGGTTAGGAGGGATTGCTTTTTTTATTGGGTACTTTTTGACAAAATATCTGACTAATCATATAATAGAACTGTACAGTACAGTTTGATTCAGGAGTTGAATGTTATTTTGACAGATCTTACCCCTAGAGCACGTGCCAAACGAGACCATATTCGGAATACGGCAAAACAACTATTTTTACAAAATGGATTCTCGGCAACGAGCATGGACGCCATCACGACAGAAGCCAAAGTTTCCAAACAAACATTGTATAGTTATTACGCTAGTAAGGAGGATCTGTTGGTCGATGTTTTGAAACAACTCATTCTCCATTTTTCTCATGGGGAGTTATTAGAGGTAGAAGATATATCCTTGCGTAGTCTAGATGAGTTAGAGCAGATTCTCCAAAATATAGCACATAAACTAGTCCATAATCTCATGCAGCCAGAATATTTAGCCTTGGTACGAGTCATTATCTCAGAAATTACTCGATTGCCTAAGTTAGGTGCGCTTATACGATCTACCATACCAGAACGAATTTTAGGAAGTATTGCTACTTTGTTAGAGCGAGCACAAGCACAGAGGGTAGTCAATGTGGAAGATACCGAGATAGCAGCCCGTATGTTTGTTGGTCCATTGCTTACTTTTGTTCTCATGGATGGACTTCTGATGGCGGATCATACACCAACTCCGCCAAATGAGGAACAGATTCATCAGATCGTACGTCGATATATGAAAACCCTTCGGTAATACCATGAAGTATCAAAAGTATTCATCTTTGACAAAAAAAGGATGATCTGGATGACAGCCTATGTATTGAGCTTTGACGAAATAGATAAAGCAAGCTTACCTTATGTTGGAGGCAAGGGTGCTAACTTAGGGGAAATGACCAAGGCGGGTTTTCCTGTACCAACAGGTTTTTGTGTGACAACTGCTGGTTATCGCTCGTTTATCCAAAAAAGTGGGGAAATAGATCGGTTATTCGGTCTTTTAGAACAGTTGGAACCTGATCAATTAGATGCAATTCGAAACATAGGAAAACAGATTCGAGATCATATGGAGTCCTTGCCGATGTCTGACAACATCCGATCCGCCATCATCGATGCATGGAAGAAGGCAGGCGAAAAAGCGGCTTATGCCGTACGTTCAAGTGCGACTGCGGAAGATTTGCCAACGGCCTCTTTTGCAGGGCAACAAGATACGTACTTAAATGTCATAGGCGAAGAGCAACTCCTTGATGCCGTTCAAAAGTGCTGGGCCTCCTTATTTACGGATCGGGCTATTTCCTATCGAATGAAAAATGGATTTAATCATCGTTCTGTCTTTCTATCGGTAGTAGTTCAAAAAATGGTGTTTCCTGAGATATCAGGAATTCTATTTACGGCAGATCCTATTTCGGGACATCGGAAAACGATCTCTATCGATGCTAGTTACGGACTTGGAGAAGCACTGGTTTCGGGTATTGTGTCCGCTGACCTGTATCAAGTTCGCTCAGGGAATATCATAAAGAAGCAGATTGCCGAAAAGAAAGTAGCTATTTATGCACTGTCAGAGGGTGGGACCATTACCCAAGAGGTACCAGAAGACAAACAGAAAGAACAGGCACTCTCCGATGAAAAAATAATAGAGCTTGCAAAATTAGGAGACCAGATTGAACAGCATTATGGATCAGAGCAAGATATAGAGTGGGGGTTGGCAGATGGAGAATTATTTATTTTGCAAAGTCGACCCATTACTTCTTTATATCCACTTCCTACTATGATAGATGACTCTAAACTACAAGTTTTCTTGTCCTTTGGGCATCAGCAAATGATGACCGAAGCGATGAAGCCATTGGCTCTTTCTTTTTGGCGTACCATTGCACCGTTTGGGAAAAGACATATCACTGCGGAAAGTGATGTCATGGTGGATGCTGGTGGACATTTGTTTGTGAATCCAACTTCACTACTCTATTGGAAACCAGCCAGAAAAATAGTGCCCAAAGTAGTAAGCAATGTTGATGAGTTAATTAGTAATGCTTTGATGCAATTCACGGAGCGCGAACGGTTTCAAAAAGAAGCAGTACTAGACAAGCAAGTGATCAAGAAAGCTCGACAATTGGTATTGCCTATTATCCGAAACACCATGCAAAGCATTCTTTATCGAGATACTTCACGATCTGTTGCCCATTGTGATGAGTATATGGAGACGATGGTTCAAAAAAGCAGAGAAGAAATCACGCCACTTTCAGGTGCTAAGAGAATCAAGTGGATTCAAGCAAGAGCAGGGAAGCTTCTTTTGACCCTTGTCCAAAATCTGTTAACATACCCGCTTTCCGGTGTGATCACATCCAAACTGATTTCCTATTTATCGAAGCGCTGGCTAGGGGATGACAAAGAAGTCCATCTACTCAATAAATCACTGCCTGGAAATGTTACGAGTGAAATGGGGTTAGCTCTAGGAGATCTAGCAGATCAAGCTAGAAAATATCCAAAAGTGATCGAGTATCTCCAGAACGCAAAAGAGGCTACCTTCTACCAAGAATTGAGTCAGGTAGAGGGTGGGGAAGAATTCCACAAAGAGTTTGAGCGTTTTATTAGTCAATATGGGATGCGTTGTCCTGGAGAGATTGATATCACCAAACCACGCTGGCATGAAATTCCTACGATGTTGGTACCATCGCTTCTTAGCCATATTCAAAATCTAAAACCTGGGGAACATCGTGAGAAGTTTGAGCAAGGAAGAATAGAGGCTGAGCAAGCAGCACAGTCGTTACTACAACGATTACAGCAAACTCGTGGTGGGATGTGGAAACAAAAATGGATGTCACGATTGATTACCGTTTACCGTAATCGCATGGGTACTCGGGAACATCCGAAATTTATCTTGGTGAGGCATCTGGATCTCTTTAAACGAGCTATTTTGGAAGAAGCCGATCAACTGGTGAAGCAAAGGATTTTCCAACACAGAGACGATATTTTCTATCTTAAATTAAATGAAATCATCGAGATACTAGAAAACCGCTATACTGCAAATATCCAAGAGTTGATCGATCTAAGGAAAAAGGAATTTGAGCGGTATCAGAAGCTTACTCCTCCACGAGTCATGACGAGTGAAGGGGAAGTGATTACAGGAAGAAGACGAGATGTTCAAGCCCCCGCTGGTGCATTAATTGGTACACCTGTATCCTCTGGAGTGGTCGAAGGTTATGCAAAAGTAGTGCTCAGTCCCGAAACAGCTGACCTTCAACCAGGAGAGATCCTAATCGCTCCGTTTACTGATCCTGGTTGGACGACGTTATTTCACTCATCAAAAGCACTTGTCATGGAAGTAGGTGGATTGATGACTCATGGTGCAGTAGTAGCGCGGGAGTATGGAATTCCAGCTGTTGCAGGTGTAGATGATGTTACCAAAAAAATAAAAAACGGCCAGTATATAAGAGTAGATGGTAATGAAGGATATGTTCAAATACTAGATCAACCAAAATCAGAATGAAAGTCTAATATAGATTCATAATCGAAAAGAAGATAAATGATAAATGCCTCTGGAATCTTGATCTTAATAGATTCCATGGGCATTTATTTTATTTTTCATGGTTTATGTTTCTATCTCCTTCGCTAACTCCAATAGTTTACTTACTCCGGATTGAATTTTTGATTCACTCACAAAGGAATAGCTTAAACGAATCCATGATCGGTTTTCTTTTAATGGATCACATATCTCACCAGGAACAAACGAAATGGAGTTTTTCAACGCCAGCGAAAGAAGCTTGTCTACGGGTAAGCGGTCGGGTAACTGAATCCAAAGGTTCAAGCCGCCGTCCGGACTCTGCCATCTCCAATTGGAATGGGCTAATTCTGCTTCCATCAGTTCTTTTCGAACAGCGAGGGCGATGCGAAGCTTCTCGATATGTAACTGCATTCGTTCAGAGAAGAAGTAGGGGAGAAACATTTTTTGATTTACAAGTGGTACACCATTGTCAGCTAGTGATTTGGCTATTTTTAAATGTTTCATTAAAGGATATCGACATGCAGCAACAGCGATTCGAAGACCAGGACAGATATATTTGCTATAGCTTCTTAAATAGATGACGTAGCCTTCTGTATCGTAGGCAAAAACAGGAGCAGGGGGCTTTTGCTCAAAATACATGTCATATTGTGTATCATCCTCAAGAATGAGACATGGATATTTTTCTGCTAGTTCAACTAACTGTTTTCTTTGCTTGGATGGAACAGTATACCCTGTTGGATTTTGAAAGGTAGGATTGAGATAGAAGATTTTTGGTCGATGTTGCTTCATTTTTTCTTCGATCTCTTCCATATCATAGCCGGTTGGAGAGATATCAACTGTCTCGACTTGTGCTCCTTCACGTAAAAAGACATCAATCGCCATACTATAGCTTGGACGTTCTAGAAGTACCATGTCTCCACGTTTTAAAAAAGTTTGAGCAACCAGCGAAATCATGGACTGTGATCCAGAGCAGATCAGTAGCTCATCAGAATGAACATGAATATCGCTTTGCTCAGCGAAAAATGCTGCTAGCTGTTCTCTTAGTTCGAGATCTCCTTCCAGAGAGGAGTAGGTCCCGATCATCTCTGGTTCTTTTAGTAGGACATCTTTTAAAAACTCCGCAAAAAAATGATTGGGCAAGAGGTTCGGATTGATAAGTGCTTTGGAAAACTGATAATCCACTTCTATTTGATGAATTTCCGAGAGATGATTTTTATAAAGAAAGGAGGACACGATCGGATTATCACTAGGATCAATAGTTTGTAATCCCTCTGGTCGAACAAAGTATCCAGACCGATCCTTCACATATATTTTTTTCTGATCTTTTAAAAGTTGATAAGCCTTTAATACAGTTAAACGGTGAACCTTCATTTTTTCCGCCATACTTCGTACGGAAGGAAGCTTGTCATGTGCCTTCCACTCCCCAGATTCGATCCGATGAATCGCATAGTCATAGATTTTTTGAAAAAGGTGAGTACCATTGTACTTCAAAAAATTTCTCCCCCTTTAACCCAGATAACCGAGTAAAGTATATCTTGAAGTTGCACCATTAGCCTTTTTATAGGTACATCTACGATAAAGTATCATGAAGTAAAGTCTGATTCTGTTCTATATATTATCATCTGTTCTATTCCGGGTTGATTACAATCAGGAAAAAGGAGGCGAACAGCATGGTCTTAATAAATTATGTGATGATGTGTTTCATATTTGGTACGACATTTTTAGCTATCAAAATTGGGATTGATGCGGGAATTCCTCCATTCTTCTCGGCAGGGATTCGTTTTTTTCTAGCCGGTTTGTTTCTCCTGTTATGGATGCACTTTAGAGGAAAAACCTCCTTTTCCTTATTGTTTCGAAAGGAAACGCTGTTTACGGCATTGGGTTTAACCTTTGGGACTTTTTCAACCCTCTATTGGGCGGAACAACATGTTTCATCTGGGATCGCAGCTGTGTTGTCTGCTACAGGACCTATGATGATTTTGCTGATCCAAACAATCATATGGAAACAAAAGAATAGTAGATTTGCGATCCTCGGATGTATGCTCGGATTTATAGGAGTTAGTATCCTAACCCTTCCCAGTTTAAAAGGACAGATGGAATGGGTCTGGCTGGTTGGTTGTCTGGCAATTATTATTGGAGAAATCGGTTATGCATTTGGAACCGTTTATTCGAAGAATATGATGGATCGCTTTCAAGGTGTTTCTCCTGTTGCCTTAAATGGAGCACAGATGACACTGGGAGGATTGCTACTTTTTCTCTTATCTATATTTACGGAACCTCTCCACATAGAGTCTTTTTATTCGTTGGAAGCGGCGGGTTCCGTGCTATATCTCATTATTTTTGGTTCTATGATTGGCCATAGCATTTATTATTATTTAGTTGTGAAAACAGGACCGATCTTTCCATCTACTTGGCTCTATATTTCTCCCTTTATCGCACTTACTCTAGGTATTTATTGGTATCAAGAACCTTTCACTTTTGAGCTCTTAATTGGAGGAGTACTGATTATCATAGGAGTTTTGTTTATCAATTGGGATAAGTTGAATTTTAAATGGAGGAAAACAGCTGATTGGAAGACGAACAAGCTAGAAAAAAGCCATACTTCTCATTAGGATGGTTTCGTTCTGTAGGGTATCTCGTGAAAACTTAGAAATAAAAAAGCTCATCTCCTTGTGTAGAAAAGGAAATGAGCTTGCTTTTAGTTCATGTTATATAACTGGCATTATATTTGTTTTTTAATTTAATGGACACCGGAAAGATTGAATCTCTCCGGTGTCCGTGTTAGAACTTATGTCCTAAGACAAAGTTCCAACGTGGTAACGATTAGTTACCACACTTGCAGGCCACCCTGTTGCAAACGGGGCACCAGGGGCCACGGGGCTCCTCGGGAGTGGTCATGAGAACAACCAGCATGTGCGTCTCCTTCGATCCTAGTGGATGCAAGTAGTTGCTTCGGAAGCAACTTTCTTAATATTAACATTATATTATTATCGAAACAAGCATTTTGGGTAAATTTCTAAGTTTTTTATTTCTTAAATAACAGTCATAATATATTGATAATATAATTTCATAAGAAAGGATGATTCTTCCTATATCGTGATAAGTAAATAGTTTCTTTTGCTAAACAGTCATTTTGAGAACAATTACAGCATTCTATAATGAAATGGAGTTTTTTTATGCAATTAAAAGGGGTCCTATTTGATCTAGATGGTGTCATAATCGATAGCGTTCCGCTTTACTATCAGGCGAATCAGATGATAGCACAGCAGATTGGAGTTTTGTTTTCTAACTCTTTAAATGACAGTTTACGAGGAGTAAGTAGAACAGATGTAATAGAGAAGCTAATCTCTCTATCTCCTGATCCAGATAAATTTACAGATGATGATAAGGAGCAGTTAGGAAAGAAGAAGAATGCTTATTATCAACAATCGATAACGAAGATAGATAAAACATTATTACTACCTGGTATCGAAAATCTTTTGAAGGAGCTACAACTTGCAGGGATCAAGATTGCGCTTGCGTCTTCTAGTACGAATGCTCAGCGTGTCATCACACAACTGGGAATAGACTCTTATTTTGATTACATCGTGGATACAAAGAAGATTGCCAAAGGGAAGCCTAACCCAGCTATTTTTCTCGATGCTTTATCGGGGATTGGACAAGCAGCAGAAAATTGTATAGGGATTGAGGATGGAGTTGCGGGTATCCAAGCGCTAAATGAGATGGGCGTGTATACCGTAGGGGTAGGAAAATTACTTGCAGAGCAGATGAAAAGACATAACCTTGCAATCAATTGGTTAGTGGAAAGTACAGAAGAGATTCAAATGGATTGTTTGCTGGAAAAGTTGGCCTCTTATTCTACTGACAGAACAGGTATGCTGCGATGAAAAAGAGACTGATCTTGGCTGTAGATGGTGGGGGGACGAACACACGTCTTTGTCTAGTAACATCAGATGGGATGATGGTACATCATATTTCGATTGTGGGTGGAACTCACCCGGGTAAGAATTCTGATCCAAAAGGAAACATAGAAAGAGGACTAGACTTAGTACTACAAGGAACTTCCTATCAAATGGAGGAGATTGACCAAGTAGTAGCGGGTATAGCAGGTTATAACAGCGAGGAAGATCGAGAATGGGTAGATGATTTATTTGATTTCCCATCTCTTTCCTGCTCTAAAATCTTGGTGAATGACGCCATTATTGCATATGAATCTGTATTTATGGGACAAGCAGGTTTACTGACCATCTCAGGGACAGGCTCCAATATGATAATCCAACATGAGCAGGGAGAGTATCTGTTTGCCAAAGATTTAGGTTTTTACGCCAAATGCGCTTCTCGCCATCTAACAGAAAATATGCTCGAAGTTTTCTTTTCTAATCGGAGGATCACCCCTGTCGATCAGGAATTATTCAACATACTAGATAAGAAAGCAAGAGCTGTTGAAATGTCGCTGTTACAACTAACAAAACAACCTGAATCTAGAGTTCGGAATAAATTATTCAGTGAACTTGCACCATTTGTTACAGAGTACGCAAGAAAAGAAAGTCCGATTGCAAACCAAGCTTGTATGATGGTTGCTCAAGCAATTGCAGAGGGGATTCAGCTGTTTTCACCTTATTTTCAGCAGCCTTTTCCGATCTCTATCGTGGGGAGTGTTGGACAAGATGCGCTAATCCAAACGTATTTGATCCTTCAACTTCAGAGAGAGGGAATTACACATCCAATCATTCCCGCATGCCAACCACCAGTAGTGGGAGCTGCAATGATCGGGTTACGTCATCTACAATGTTGGAATGAGGAAATTCGTGATCGACTACGTTCCTCTTTTTCTGTATAACAAAAAGCTGATTGGTTGCAAATGTTACAGTTTACAATGCTATCATAAGAGTGATTATTGGAATAAGCATTTTCGGGAATTTTTTAAGTCTTCTATTCAGGAATAACAATCATGCGATATTTATGTGGATCTTATTTTGTGAAGGTATGATTGAACTGTCACAAAAAGTAGAGATATCCAGTAGTTCTTTGTTTCGTTTGTAATATAATAAACTCTTCGTTTCTTTGTGCCCCTCACATACAAAAAAAGTTGTTAGCATCTGCCAACAACTTTTTTGTATGTGAGGGGTTTTTCTATCTTAATGGCTAATCATTTGATCAAATAAATCAGCTGCTTGCTCTTCCGTAATTCCTTTCACTAATACCATCTCACTAATAAAGATCTGGCTTGCAAGAGTCCAAAGCCCCTTTTCTCCAGTACTAAGAGTTTTATTTTGGTTTCTCACATTTATATCACGAATCACATCGATGCCATCATAAATATTACCGGTTTTGATTTTATCCATATATACTCGCTGTCTCTGATACCAAGGAAGAGATGGATGGAATTCTTCTTCTGGGACATTGTTTAAAATATCATCCATGATCTTTGGATCAACTGCGGGACGGATCCCTATTTCTGATACTTTTTTTACAGGAATCATCACCTGCATATTGTTCACTGTTAAATGCAGGACATAATAATACTGTGTTACTCCAAGAATTTCCTTTTCTTCTACAGCTTCTATGATTCCTGCGCCATGCATTGGATAGACGACTATATCACCAGTTTGAAACAATATATCACCCCCAAAAAAGCATGTTCATTAAGTATAACATATAGGGGGTTTATTATCAAAAAAACTATAATTTTATCATTGGGAAAAAGGAGGTGTCAATATGGATTTATATTATTTTTTATCGCTAAATTGCAATTTAGCAAATCATTAGTTAGGAAGCTACCATGACACAGGAAGGGCGCGAATAGGAAAAAAGACAATTAGTTAGAGTGATACATTCGATGTGTTTGAAGTGGAGGAGTAGATGAACGATTACGTCTCTCTGAACTATTCGTTCTCTATCTTTTGTTATTCGATATTAATTTAACTTTTCAACCAATAGCTTGTTGCATAAATCAAAGTTAGACATGGCGCACCGTCGGTTTTCCTACTTCTGCTTGTCCTGCCTGTCCTGAGGGATCTGCTCGGCTCCCTACCATTCATAGTCACATCTCCAAAGGGGAACCTCTGGCTTTAGGCTCATTATGCAACATGCTCTATCCTAGAAAAAAGAAGGTGTGCTCTTATATAAAGATGGCAGCTAAGTAGGTACGCAGAATTTTTAGATATTGTGTCTCACTTTAGCTATTATAGCTGAGAGTACTTTTGTTACTAGCATAGAGAAAGAGGGAGATGAGTCTTCATCGGATAAGGGATGTTTCTACCTTCTTGAAATCCAACATATCAGGGTACTTTTTCCCTTCATGCCGTTTTAAGCTGGATCTCCATATTTCTGTTTGTAATGAGTTAATGTGAGCAAAGGCCAAATATAAGGATAACTATGATAGTAGACATAAAATAATCCTGCTAACCCTCCTCCTACTGGGTACGTTGTGGAGAGGGAGGTTTTAGGTTTTTTTAATAACGAAAATAAACATCTCATACCTGCTTCGATCGCAGGTGTTGGTTTTGATGAGCAGGCAATTAACGCATCCAGTGCCCAGGCTGTTTGAACGATAGTAGATTCATCCAATGGGGTATATTTTTTTCTTACATCACTATAACAAGACTCACCCCAACCGCCATCTGGGTTTTGGATTGAATGGAGCCACTTTATTCCCTTTTGTATGGATGGATGTTGGATAGACTCACCGACTGCTCTCAATCCGGTTAAAGCTGCCCACGTACCATAGATATAGGTAATTCCCCATCTTCCAAACCACGAACCGTCTTGGAGCTGATTTTGAATTAGCCAATTGCATGCTTTTCTTATTTGGGGATGATTGGTACGTAAGCCTAGATGGTTCCCTAAAAACTCTAAAGTTCGTCCCGTTAAATCTGCACTAGAAGGATCTCCGAGAAAATCTCCTCCATCAGGGGTGATGATATTTTGCCAATGTTTATATGTATTTTTTTCAAAGGCAGGCCAACCACCATCACGATTTTGCATAGAAAGAACCCAATTTACACCTCTAGACCATTCTTTTTTATATTTCCCTCTCCTTACCGATGGTGCGAGTGCCCGTAAACACGCAGTTGTATCATCGAGATCAGGATTGATCGTATTGATATCAGAAAATCCCCATCCTCCTGGAGTAGTACCAGGATTTCGAATGGACCAATCCCCCAATTTCCTCTGTTGACGATCCAATAAGTAATAAATTCCGCTTTTTATTTTCGGATTCTTGGAAGTGATTCCTGCTTGTTGTAAAGCGTGGAGTAGTAACGAAGTATCCCAAACAGTAGAGGTGGTTTCTTGAATATGTTTTCCACCAGTGATCGTGGGAAACTGAAATGAAAGAATCCCACGATATGCCTTTTGGATGATTGGATGGTTTGCTGGATATTGTAAGGCTAGCAATGCAAATATCATCAGGAATGTAGTAGTCATATAACTATATAACGTTCCATCCTGTTCGATTCTATTTAAGAGAAATTGTTCACCAAAACGCAATGAGCGTCTGCGTATGTTATCTCGTATTCCTACTGTTTCCAATGAGTATTGAATGGACTTTTCATGAAATGGGGAATGGTACGAATTCTTTTTAGGGAGGAGCGATTTTTTAGGTAGCCAATTATCCACCATGTTCTTATTTGGAAGACGTACAGTGAAGTTTTGATGGGAAGCAATCATAATCGGGACAATATGGACACGAGCAAAGCCGACGAAATCATAAAGACTAGCTGGGCTCCCATTTGGAAGTAGTAAAAAGCTAATCGGGATGCGTGTAATCATTGGCCAATCTATGTGTCCAAGGAGAGCTAAGATAACTTTCGTTAAACTTCCAGCTTGATCTATTCCACCTTCATTTTGGATAAACTCTTTTGCCAACTGTAATGATGGATCCCTTGAATTTAGAGCGCCAGTATATAGCAATGCAATCGTACTTTCCAACGTTGCAGATACATTTCCGCTTTTTTCATCTGGAAAAGCTCGCCAAAGTCCATCGGATGATTGCTTCTGTATCATGCGGTATATGATTTCTTCTTGCAATTTGGAATGCTCCTTTTTTAATAACTTCATAAGTAGGAGTGAGTAAGAATCTGTCATCGTACCGCTTTCAAAGCAAAAGCGCCAACTGCCGTCTATCGCTTGTTGGGAAAGTAGTTCATTAGATAAAGTTTGTATATGATCTTCCAACTTCTCTAAAGTATCTTTGGACATGGCTACCCCCTTATTTTGTTTGTGATGAGATATCTTACTCATGTTGACTTGTACATATCCCAATGCTGTGGGCCTCATCTGGGCAAATCATTTACTCCCACGGCTACTTTTATTCCTGATTCAATTGCACAAAAGACCCCCTATCTTTTTTCGAAGGGGATCAATTATAAAAGCTAATTTGTAAGATTTACTTAACCAAACATGACTCCCTGGGTGTTAGGAGTGTGGGAGACTTGTTGCTGTTGATAATGATGGGTTTGCATCATGTACTTCTCTACTTTTTTGATCCGGGTGGTATCTGATCAAGAGCCACTTCTTATCCGCTAAACATCTGCTTCTCTAATTTTTGTACTGTGCTGTGAAAAAAAGTTCGTTGTAGAATAATCCTTTACGAAATTTATTTAGTACGCGACACTCAAATCCATTGTTTTCAAATAAACCTAGATACTCTTGTTCGGAACGAATATATTTTCCATCATCCATCCATTTCATAAAAAAATTACTAGTGCTTTTGTTCTCAAAGAAGCAAGGTTCAATCACAACAATAGAGCCTGTAGATTTTAAAGCTCGTTTGAACTCAACCATATATTTTTCTAACTCGGATGCGGAGATGTGATGTAGAACTGCAACAATTAAGATGGTGTCAATAGATTGATCCTCTACTGGTAATCGTGAATCTTTTAGAGTTTGGAATGGATAATCTGGATATTTTAAATTGGCATAATCAATACGTTTGCTGTCGGGATCTACTCCTATATAGCTTTTCGGGGAACAAATAGAACAGTTAGCCCCTGTTCCAGAACCGAAATCTAGAACCATCCGATCATGAAAAGTAAATTCCTGTTGTAGTTGATCGTGGATATATTTCTTTGTAAACCATGGAAGTCGTACAAATCGGTGATAGATCCATGGGGAGCAAAAATTGTCGATTTTGTATTCACCTGCTTTCTTTGAAAACCAATATCCTACTAAGTAACTTCTCCACATTTATTATTTTTAATCGAAGTCCGTATTAGGAGTTTTTTTTATTTGTTGGAACTGTTGTTGCTGCTTTTTGCGAAACACTAGCAAGAAAAAGAGAGAGCCGGCAAGGGCACAAACCATATCCCAATGCGAATCCCATATATCTCCTTGGGTACCGAGAAACTCTTCTAGATTGCTACTAAATATGCGACCAATTAGAAATTCGAATATTTCAAACCCAGCACTAAAGGCGAGAGAACATGCTACTACAAAGATCGGAATGTATTTCTTTTGAATAATATGGTTCCTCGTTGTTATTTCAAGGAGAAATGCGGTGATCACGGTGCCTTGAAAGAAGTGACCTACTCGATCAAAGTGATTTCGAGATAAATCGAAAACCTTCTTTAGTTGATCAAATAGAGGCATTCCACCATATGTATAATGTCCTCCAATAAACATTATGATCGCTGCCAAAAATACAAAACAATATGTGATGGGGGATAGAGGGAATTTTCGATAGGTTGCAATCAAGTAAATGATTAATACCACACCTGGAATTACCTCAAAAAACCAAATACCTCCTTTGGCAGGATTGATTCCCGACCAAATAAGGACACCGAGCAAAATGATAAGCATAATGACATAAATACCTGACCTATTTTTCAACTCTACTACCTCGAACTTTCCATTAGCATATTTATCAATTCTTGATCCTTAGTATTGCGTAATTGAATAAACAAAATTTATGGTAAGTGGATTTTTTATACAACACATCGTGATAATTCCAAACGGAATCGATATGGATGTTGGAATAGGGGTTGGTTTTTAAAAAAGAAGATAAAAAAACTGTATATTAGAAAAATGGAGATCCAAGGGGTTGCTGAAAGGTCGGTTTCTAGACTATATAAATGAATGATAGATTGGTTCATACGGACTAAATAGTAGGAAACTTGTGATTTTGTAACTTCTAAAAATAATAAATAACAATAAAAAAATAAAACAAAAAAATAGTTTGATTAATAATAAAAAATAATAGTATTATAAATTTATGAACTTTATATGTCATAAAAGGGGTTGAAATAGTGAACAGTAAAAAATGGTCTGTTTTTCTCGCTCTGCTTCTCTCTTTTGCTATGGTATTAGTAGGATGCTCTGGAAGTACAAACGCCGGAGGAGATCCACAGCAATTGACGCTTGCAACAGGAGGAACCTCTGGAACTTATTATGCACTCGGTAGTGGAATTTCTAAAATTTTGACAGATAAAGCGAAGTTAAATACAAATAACCAATCTACTGGAGCTTCGGTAGAAAATATGCGACTTCTTAGTAATGGAGAAGTGCAAATAGCATTCACCCAAAGTGATATTTTGAACTATGCAACGAATGGCACTGAAATGTTTAAAACTCAGGGTGCGATCAAAAATCTGAAAGCGCTTGCCAATCTGTACCCAGAAACGGTTCAAATCGTGGTACCTGCTAATAGCAGTGTGAAAACGGTTCAAGACTTAAAAGGTAAGCGAGTCTCTGTCGGAGCTGGCGGAAGTGGTACAGAGTTAAATGCGAAACAAATTTTAGAAGTACATGGAATCAAATTTGAAGATCTTCAAGTTCAACGTCTCTCCTTTGGAGACTCAGTGGCTGCAATTAAAGATGGCAAGCTAGATGCAGCTTTCGTAACTGCGGGAACACCTACGGCAGCGGTAACCGAATTGGGAGCTACTAATGGAGTCCGCATTCTCAACGTAGAAGATGAATTCTTCCAAAAATTGTCTCAAAAATACCCATTCTATACACAAGTGACGATTCCAGGTAATACGTACAAAGGTCAAGATACTGATGTCAAAACAGTAGCTATCCAAGCGATGCTCGTTGTATCGGATGAGATGAGTGAAGAGATGGTTTACAACATTACCAAGTCCTTATTTGATAACTTAGAGACGTTAGGAACGATTCATGCCAAAGGAAAAGAAGTAAAACTAGAGAATGCATTAAAAGGATTTTCTGAAGAAGTTCATCCAGGAGCGATGAAATACTTCAATGAAAAAGGTGTAACAAAATAAATTGCTTTTTAAACATATTTGGGAGCGGGAGCCGGGGTCAATCCCCGGCATCCTCTCCTTATTCCATCAAAAAGAAATGGCGTGGATCAAAACGAGTCTATGTTTTTCTCTTTGTCATAATCCTCCTTATTTTTCTTCTCCTCTATGTACCGATCTATCCTGTATTGACAGCACTGAGTAAAGAGGGCCAGATTCTTTACTCGACGCCACTTCAACAAAAAGAACCATTTTACATTCAGTATATTCATTCGATTCATCTTACTCCTGTACTAGAAAAGTATTATGTAGATGAAGAGATGAATATAGTCGTGGATGCGGTTACTTACGATACATATGGTGTGGGAATGCCAGCGGAGTTAGAAGAGGGTCAGACTTTTACAGAAGAAAATGGGAAGTTTACTTTGAGTAATATTAATCGGCATATTCCGTTTTTTGATCAGCGAATTGGGCAAGTGATCGCAAATCACAAGTTAATTATACGAAAACAGGAAATCCCTTTATCTACGATCGATTCACCGGGCACTTCAGTCCGTTTTCAAGCAGATAAGGAAACAATTATTCAATATTGGATAAGGAGGTTTTTGCCGTGACGGAACTAAAAAAAGAGGAAAACATAGGACAAGAAGAGGTACAAGAACTGATTGCAAAATATGATAAAGAATCGGCATTCCAGAACTTCCAAGGTGTGATGAAATGGATTGTCACGATTATCGCGATTAGCTTTACCGTGTATCAGATTTATACGATTGTCCATTTCCCACCTGAGGCACAGATTCACCGCTCCCTTCACTTGGCATTTGGTCTGACTTTGATATTCTTGTTATATCCAGCATTTAACAAGGGTCAGCAAAACAAGGTCTCGATTTGGAATATCTTACTCTCTATTTTAGGAGCCGGTGTAGGAATCTATTGGCTGGTTGAGTTCGATGACCTCATGATGCGTGTTGGATGGTTTACCACTTTGGATTTAGTAGTTGGAGGTATTGCGCTTGTTCTAGTATTGGAAGCTGCTAGACGAGTGGTAGGCTTACCAATCGTTATCATTGCAATCGTCTTTATTTTATACGCACTGTTTGGAAACCTCTTACCTGGTTTTTTCCAGTTTAGAGGAGTTACTTTAGAGCGATTAACTGGACAAATGTTTTTTACATTGGAAGGGATTTTGGGAACACCCCTTATGGTCTCCTCTTCGTTTATCTTTGTCTTTATTTTGTTCGGTGTTTTCCTAGAAAAGACTGGTGTTGGAGAATATTTTAACGATCTAGCGATGGTCATTGCCGGAAAGCGGATCGGTGGACCAGCTAAAGTAACGATTTTCTCCAGTGCACTTCAAGGAACAATCAGTGGTAGTTCCGTGGCAAACGTTGTTACTTCAGGAGCTTTCACTATTCCACTCATGAAGAAATTGGGTTATCGCAAGGAGTTTGCGGCGGCTGTAGAAGCTTCTTCATCAACTGGTGGACAAATAATGCCTCCGGTAATGGGAGCAGCTGCTTTCATTATGGTCGAGTTCATCAATGTTCCATACGGAGATATTGCCAAAGCAGCTCTGTTACCAGCACTTTTATTTTTCGCAGGGATTTGGATGATGGTTCACTTCGAGGCGAAGAGATCCGGATTGCGTGGATTGACCGAAGAAGAGATGCCAAATCGGAAAGAAGTTTGGAAAAAGCTATATTTACTTCTCCCTATTGTGTTAATCATCACGTTATTACTAACCAACATGACACCAGAGATGGCTGCATTATGGGGGATTTTAGCTACAATAGTAGTTGGAGCTTTTCGTAAAGAAACAAGGATGTCTATTGTTGATATCATCATGGCATTAGCAGATGGTGCTAAAGCAGCACTGGGAGTCATTGCAGCTACCGCCTGTGCTGGGATTGTCGTCGGAGTAGTAACACTTACTGGTTTAGGGCAAAAGTTTGCCAATGGACTGTTAGACTTAGCAGATGGTAACGTATTCCTTGTATTGTTCTTTACGATGATTGCTTCTCTGATTTTAGGGATGGGCGTACCAACAACTGCTAACTACATTATCACTGCAACTACAACAGCTCCCGCAATTGTGGCTCTTGGTTATCCAATGTTATCAGCTCATATGTTTGCCTTCTATTTTGGGGTGATTGCCGATATAACTCCGCCCGTCGCCCTGGCCGCCTTTGCCGCCTCTGCGATCGCAAAAAGTGATCCAATCAAGACAGGTGTGCAATCTGCCAAAGTCTCTATAGCGGCATTTATCGTTCCGTTCATCTTTGTCTTCTCGCCAAAATTGCTTATGATTGATACCACTTGGACAGAAGCATTATGGGTAGTTACAACCTCCACGATCGGAATGATCGGAGTCAGTGTAGCAATGGTCGGTTACTGGTTACGTCAAATGCCATGGTATGAAAGACTGTTAGCATTTGCTGGAGGTATTCTCCTGATTTACCCGGGATTACTGACAGATGTGATTGGAATCGGACTATTAGGTGCCATGTATGTCGTTCAACATTTGCAGACACGCAAAAAAGAAATTCAACCAAGCCAAGAGCTATCTAACTAAAAATCATATTGTATAAAAACAAACACACTTTTGCTACGGAAGGAAGGTGTGTTTTGTTTCTTATTCAATACGAAGGAGTGAATTCAATGTCGGATTTTGCTAACACACCCAATCCTCCCTATTTCGCGGTTATTTTCACCTCTAATCGTACGGAAGGTGATCATGGTTATGGGGCGATGTCAGATGAAATAGAGGCACTGGCAAAAGAACAACCAGGTTTCTTGGGTGTAGAAAGTGTACGAGATAGTAGTGGCTATGGGATCACGATCTCCTATTGGGAGTCGGAAAAAGCGATAAGAGATTGGAAACAACATACTCAACATAAGATTGCACAAGACAAAGGTAAAGCCGAGTGGTATCGAAATTATAAGGTTCGGATTTGTAAAGTAGAACGTGATTATGAGCGATCTTTTTAAGATTTGCGAACGGGAATTCTCCCCATTTCAATGGGGTAGATGAAAGGGAGCATTGCTCGGTATCCCCCTTGTGGGGATGCTTAGAGCAATTTATTTTTTGCACTTTCCTCCTACTATATGTAATATAATTTTCCTTATATTTTAATATATTTACCCTATTTTTGTTATACTATATGTATGAGTAAAAACACTGTAAAACACGCTAGGACTTGCGTGTATAATGTCAACTACCACATGGTATGGTCGGTGAAGTATCGTAGAGCGTACTGGATCAAGAGATTGAAACGTATCTAAAAGTCAGTTTTCAAGAGATTGCGGTGGAGAAAGGGTTCGAAGTAGCTATGATGGAGGTGGGAGAGCAAGACCACGTCCATGTCTTTGCTTCTGCTCATCCTAAAGTAGCTCCATCATACATTGTGAAAATGTTGAAAGGTATTTCCGCTAGGAAGTTATTTCTAAAGTTCCCGAGGCTAAGAAATAAGTTATGGGATGGTCATCTTTGGAATAGCAGCTTCTACATGGAAACCATTGGCTCTATTTCGGAAGAAACGATTCGTAAGTACATTGAAAATCAGAAAAAGAAAGGGGGAAAATCAAATGATGAAGTCGTACAAATTCAAGATAGAACCTAATCGGGTACAAATGGAACGAATCGAAACTACCTTGAATTTGTGTCGCTGGCTATACAATACAGCTTTGGAACAACGAAAGTTTTCTTATGAAAAACGTGGTATTTCCGTTAACTACAACATGCAACAGAATGAATTACCACGACTAAAGAAAGAGTTTCCAGAGTTCAAACAGGTACAATCGCAAGTGTTACAGGACATTCTACGTCGTTTAGATAAAGCATTTAAAGGGTTTTTTCGTAGAATCAAAGCGGGAGAGAAAGCAGGATACCCACGCTTTCAAGGTAAAAACCGTTATGATAGCTTCACATACCCACAAAGTGGGTTTTCTCTTGATGGGAAATATCTGAAACTGTCTAAGATCGGTAATGTTCGCATCAAATGCCACAGACAAGTAGAAGGAAAGATCAAGACCTGTACCATCATCCGAAAAAACGGAAAGTACTATGCTTGTTTTTCCTGTGAAATCGAAACCATAACACACTCGACAGGGAAACAAGTCGGTGTTGATCTTGGTGTTAGACATCTTGCTATTACATCTGATGGCGAATTTTTCGAACACCCTAAGTATTTTAGAAAGTCAGAACGCAAACTAAAACGACTTCAGCGCATAGTATCTAAACGTAAGAAAGGTTCCAATCGTCGTAGAAAGGCTGTAGCTTTGCTTGCAAAGCTACATGAGTACATAGCAAATCAAAGAAAAGACATTGCCCATAAAATTAGTAGGTATCTAGTAGATCGCTATGATCTAATTGCCTTTGAAGATCTGAATATCAAAGGAATGGTCTTGAATCACAAATTAANAGTGGGTTTTCTCTTGATGGGAAATATCTGAAACTGTCTAAGATCGGTAATGTTCGCATCAAATGCCACAGACAAGTAGAAGGAAAGATCAAGACTTGTACCATCATCCGAAAAAACGGAAAGTACTATGCTTGTTTTTCCTGTGAAATCGAAACCATAACACATCGGGCAGGGAAACAAGTCGGTGTTGATCTTGGTGTTAGACATCTTGCTATTACATCTGATGGAGAATTTTTCGAACATCCTAAGTATTTTAGAAAGTCAGAACGCAAATTAAAACGACTTCAGCGCATAGTATCTAAACGTAAGAAAGGTTCCAATCGTCGTAGAAAGGCTGTAGCTTTGCTTGCAAAGCTACATGAGTACATAGCAAATCAAAGAAAAGACATTGCCCATAAAATTAGTAGGTATCTAGTAGATCGCTATGATCTAATTGCCTTTGAAGATCTGAATATCAAAGGAATGGTCTTGAATCACAAATTAGCCAAAAGTATTGTGGATGCTGGATGGAATCAACTTGTACAGTTCACTTCCTACAAAGCAGAATATGCTGGTAAGCAAGTAATACAAGTGGACCCATACAACACGTCTCAGGCTTGCTCAAAATGTGGTCAGATCGTAAAAAAAGAACGAAAAGATAGAGTCCATAGTTGCTCTTGCGGTTATACAGAAGATAGAGATGTAAATGCGGCAAGAAACATACTACATAAAGCAGTTGGACATGTTCCAACGCTAAAATGCGGACAGTTAGAACTAAACCTAATATAGGCATGGAACGTGCCTTCGTGGAGAATGCGACGTTGGTCGATTCAATGAATCGAGAAGCTCGCCATTTCAATGGCGATGTAGTTCACTAAGTAAAGTCAACTAAAACCCAACTCAACCGAGTTGGGTTTTGATAAGGTTTCAAGCTAATCTACTATGTGGTTTTACTCTAAGCTTTCCTCTGTCTTCTCCATGTATTGGTGGCTTAATCATCATCGCGATAAGAAAGGACAGAACACAAAGTATACCAATTACATGAAAGGTTGGTTTGAATCCACCCATCCAAGCGGCAATAAAAGAACCAGAAAGTGCCCCCAGCCCAAATCCTTGGTATACGATACTATAGTTTTTGCTGTGATTCTTTAAGCCAAAAAAATCTCCTACAATTGCTGGGAATACAGTGATGTTGCCTCCAAATCCAAAAGCAATGGTTGCAACACAGATTAGAAAGATCGTGTAATTTAAATCGGCAAAGCTGAGTACTAGAACAGCTCCAGCAGTAACAATAAAAGTAGCCGCAACTATCTTCAAACGATCTACCTTATCCGATAAGGCACCGAGAATGATTCGACCAGTTGTATTAAAAATAGCGATTAAAGCGACGGCATTTGCTGCTACTGCTACATCGAGATGAGCCAATTGAACTCCGATATCTTTTACGATGCTAATTAGATATAAACCACTCATGCAAGCAGTAAAGAACATAACGAACAGTAGATAGACCTGTTTGGTTCGAAGCATTTCTTTGACCGTAAAATTCGTTTTTCCATGTTGAGTGGCTTCATCTGTAGCCTCGATTGTAACAGCATCCTTGAGTAAAAATGATCCTACTACTACCATTAGCAAGACCATGGTACCCCAGTATAAAAAAGCTTGAGATACACCACCTGAATTGATTAATCCTCCGTTAATATATTTGAAGATCAGGCTCCCCAGTCCGTATGCCGATACAGAAACGCCTGAAATGAGACCTTTACGATCCGGAAACCATTTGATTAGATTAGACAATGAAGTAATGTATGCAGTTCCATCTGCAAAGCCTACGACCACTCCAGCTAAGAGATATAGGGTCCATAGGGAAGAAACAAATGAACTGAGAATTAATCCCATCCCTAATGTTACTCCTGCTACAGCAACTAATTTGCGAATCCCCCATTTTTCTTGAAGCTTACCTGCAAATAAGGTCGACACCGCAAGCGCAAAGCTAGTGATAGAGAAAGTGATGGCAACGGCGTTGAGTTCCCAGCCGAATTTGTTCTCAAGTGGTTGATTAAATAAGCTCCATGTATAAATAGTCCAAGTCCCATTTGTACAATAATGGTACCGAGAACAACGAGCCAGCGATTGACTGGTTGATCTTTCATCTAATGTCGCATTTCCTTTCTCCTGATCTATATCTTTGAGCATGATTATTGATTGTTAATATAACCAGAACAAGGTTCAGGATGCGATTTTTGGAATAGAAATCAATAGGAGAGGGAGCAAACAAGAAAATGTGGTCATATGAAAGGAATCATGAATGGGCTACTGTCGTAAGAATTGATTGGGGCACCTAACAATTAACAAAGATAAAGATTCCCCTTTTAATGGAAGATTCCCCTATAATATTAAGGGGACCGAAATAAAGGAGACATATTGATGAGGCATAAAGACGGTCATAACCAGCAACTATCAAGGGCGAACGTTCTGGTAGTGACAGCTGTAGAGGCAGAGCGAGAAGCTGTATTGCGTGGGCTTGGCAACATAGAGCATATCGATGTATTAGCTGCCGGGGTAGGGCCTGTGGCAGCAGCTATTCAAACGGCCACTACTTTGGAGCACACTCCGTATGATTTGGTCGTCATAGCCGGAATTGGTGGCGGTTTTGTGGGACAAGCCGAAGTAGGTAGCCTGGTAGTGGCAGATCAGATTATTGCTGCGGATCTAGGTGCTGAGACTCCAGATGGATATATGAGTTTGGATGAGCTTGGCTTCGGTACTGCTAATGTTCCAGTGGATTTGACCTTGGCGAACCAATTGGTTGTAGCAATGAACGAGAAGGATGTAACAGCAACACTTGGTTCCATTTTAACCTTGTCCACGGTTACAGGGACAAAAGAAACAGCAGAGGCTTTAGCAAAACGTTTTCCAGGTGCATCAGCAGAGGCGATGGAGGGATTTGGGATTGCCAGTGCTGCTAAAGCAAAAGAAATTCCTGTTATCGAGATTCGGGCGATATCCAATCAAGTGGGACCTCGAGATCGATCTGCATGGCGAATTGGAGATGCGTTACATGCATTAGAAATAGCAAGTGCTAGTCTAGGGGAGGTAATAAGATGAAGATAGCTTTTTCACCTTGTCCGAATGATACATTTATATTTCATGGTTGGGTACATAACAAAATTCCTGGGGCAGCACAGTTGGATGTAACCTATGCCGATATAGATAAAACCAATGGTTGGGCAGCAGATTCTGACTCCTATGATATGTTGAAGATTTCTTGTGCTGCTCTGCCCTGGGTACTGTCCGATTATGCGTTATTACCATGTGGTGGCGCTTTAGGGCGTGGCTGTGGCCCATTGATCTTGACCGCGAAAGGATCAGCCGCTGTGCAAGACCCGACAGCACTCTCTGGTAAACGAGTAGCAGTTCCTAGTGAGCGCTCCACCGCATACCTCTTGTTTCGTTTGTGGGTAGCACAGCAAGTACCGAATGGTGTTGGGGAGATTGTAATTCTCCCATTTCATGAGATTATGCCGGCGGTTCGTGATGGAAAAGTAGATGCTGGACTCGTGATCCACGAAGCTCGTTTTACTTATCCATCCTATGGACTGGAGCAAGTGACCGATCTAGGTAAATGGTGGGAAGATGATACTGGTCTACCGATCCCACTCGGAGCGATTGTTGCTAGAAGAGACTTAGATTTACAGGCGATTGCAAACTGGACCAAAGCATCCGTTGTACAAGCATGGGCTCATCCAGAAGAAACACAAGAGTATGTGTTGGCTCATGCCCAAGAAATGAACCCAGAAGTGGCTCAAGCACATATTAACCTGTATGTAAATGACTTTAGTCTGGATTTAGGTAAGGATGGATATGCAGCGATTGAAGCTCTGCTGAATCGTGCTGCTGATGAAGGACTAGTGCCAAAACTACCAAAAGAGGCATTCCATCCATTTTATTAAAAGGAAAGGTTGTTGGAAAATTACTACAATAAGTAGTTTCCCAACAACCTTTTTTGTCGAAACGGACAAAAGTGGAGAAGTTTAATTCTGAAAATTATATTATTATACTATTCATTTTGAACAAAAAGTATTTTAATGAAAAGAGATATAAACTATTTTTATGGAGAGGTTTACTTATGTCTAGACCGGTATTAAAAAAATACAAACCAGTATCGAGATGGATTGGGATCTTGCTCTTTTTGGTCTTGGTATATACTTTGATTTATTACGATTCTAGTTCAACTTGGATTTCATATCTAATATCTACAGTTTGGATCTGGTCAGGATTTGGAAATTGGATTAACTATTTGTTGGAAGAGGAGCAAAAAGAGAAGAAGTCATCTTTAAAGAGTGCGATTATATATACAACTTTAGGTTTGTTAATTTTAGCTACAGTGTTACTACGATGAAAATATCAGAGGGAACAGAGCATATGGGTAGTCCAAAAACTATATATATTTAATTAATAAAACATCAGCCTCCTATACGGGAGGCCGTTTTGCTTATATCCAAATTTTCATTGACCTAAATTTAATTGGAAGAATAAGAAAAGCTTTGTTGTAGGAATTACGGTTTAAGCTTAGTTAAGATCCTATCAGAGATGGGATTTTCTAAGAATTTCCACCTTTTAGCTTTCAAACGTTATTTACTTAAGTAGCCATGGATATAACCCAATGTTTGTACGACAGTGGATTTCGTATCATTGAATAGCTGATGCCTACCACTTTGAATGATTTCAATGTGGCTTTTAGGGAATTTTTCTTGAAAAAAACGAATATTATACTTCCAATCAACCGTTCTATCTTGATCTCCTTGAATAATTAATAATTCCTGATTTGATGGAGTCGCCGACTGAACCTTCTTATACCAATCAAATAAAGCTTGTACCCAAATCAAAGGAACTTTATGGTTTTGCAAAGGGTCCATTTGAATAAAATTTGCATACTCTTGATGAATATTACGAGTTACTCTTTGAACTTCTTTAATCCAGCGATTTCCTAAGTAAAAGCCAATTTTAGATGCATGCCACATATAAGAACGAACCAATGGGGCAATTAAAACAACTCGATCAAAATCAGGTGAATGGTTCAGCATATAATCGACTACCACAGCCCCTCCTGTACTGTGGGCGATGACATGAACCCGCGAATCTGTCAATGAAGGAACAATCTCCTTATAGATCGATTCAAACACACATAAATAATCAGAAAATTGATTAACTGTAGCTCGTTTTCCACTAGACAAACCATGCCCTGGCCAATCAAATGTAAGCACCTGATAAGAGTGTTCTAATAAAAAGCGTATCGCATGTTTCAATACCCCCACATGCTCTAAGTACCCATGAAGTAATAAAACCGTTCCTCTGGGTTCAATAGGTCGGAAGGATTGCAAAAAGATCTGTTCATTACAACAAGAGATATAACCATAGAGATGTTCTACTTGTGGGAAATCGAGTCCATAAAATTTTGTATACTCTTGCATGAGATGATTTTCATTGGATGAAAAAGAAAAGGGTTTTTGTTGATCCATTAACTGTTGGATCGCTATTTGTATATCCATCATTCATCGCTAACCTTTTTATTTTTAGTATAACCTGAAAGTGATGGTTCAATTGGAAGCCAAAAAGAGATAGTACATTAGTAGAATTAATGAAAAAATGCTAGATGTAGTAATCTATCTTGATGAGGTAATAATTTCTCATGATGTATTCAAAAATTTATATGTACCGTTAGAAAACATTAGCCTCCCGCATTAGGAGGCTTTTTTGCTTATATCCTACCTCTAAACATACTTCTTGATGAATTCAGACAACTGAAAACAACTATGTAGCAATTCCAAATTTACATACTTCGTTTCTTTCTCAAACGCATCTACATATACTTCATGGTATTTCTTAGAGCCAAGAGTAAAACTCCAAAATCCCCCAGGATAGGTAGGGATCGTTGCTGTGTATAGCTTTCGATGAGCAAAGAGTTCACCTAAAGACTCATTTGTTTTTGACATCACTTTTTGATGAAGAAGAGGAGATTGGCTTTGGCACACCATCAATCCATCCTCTTTTAATGCATGGTAGATCTTTTGATAGAAACTTTTTTCAAAAAGCTGTTCAGCAGGTCCAATCGGATCGGAGGAATCGACGATGATCACATCATAGTGATTGCGCTTGTGTGCTACATGAGCGATGCCATCTTGATATAGGAAGTTTACTCTCGGATCAGAGAGATTTCCAGATATTGCTCGTAAATGTTCTTTGGAAAAACGGACAACCCATTCGTCGATCTCGACCATATCTAACGATTGAACCTGATCGTATTTCATTACTTCTCGTGCAGCTCCACAATCTCCCCCACCAATAATCAATACATTTTTAGGATTTGGATGGATACTGAGTGGAATATGGGTGATCATCTCATTATAAATATGACCATCTAGAGAGGTAGTTTGTACAACTCCATCCAAGACCAACATCCGTCCAAAGTCGTAAGAATCAACAATCATGACATGCTGAAAGTCTGATTGTTTTTCTGCGATTACCTCTTTGATCCGATAACTGATCTTGAGATTTTCTTTTTCATCCTCGACCAGCCATTTCTCTCCATTGATTTGTTGAATGTAGTTTTCCATTTGTACAAGCTCCTTTCGATTTATTGTCTGCTATCTTAGTCTTCTGACTATCGATGCAAAATAGAAAAAATGGATAGTAATGAATAAAAACATAGTAGCATTTTTGAGAGAAAACAATAAGAAATTTCGTTCTCATATTTTGAGAATGGTAATACAGCAGAAAAGTATCCAGAGCTTGAAAATAGCAATGATAAAGATCGAAAAAAGTGTATTTCCGTATTTTGCCATGAGGTTATGATAATTGTCATTTTTCTGTTGACAAATGATAATGATTATCACTATTATGGTTATAGCGAAAATGATTCTCAATGAAATGCAAGCGCAATAAAGGGAGCGAATAATTTTGAATGTAGCTCAAGTAAATGTAGCTCAACTAATAAAAGAAAGACGATCCGTTCATTTATTTGAAGACCGAACGGTATCCGTAGAATTAATAAAAGAACTATTAGATACTGCAACATGGGTTCCCAATCATCGGATGACCCAACCATGGAGATTTGTGATAGTAAATGGAGATGGGCGAAAAAAGATTGCGGAGATTGCCCGAGAGATCAATGAGAAAAAAGCACAAGATCCACAGAAGGCAAAAGAAATAGGTCAAACATTTTACGATAAGATGATGGCTGTTCCCATGTTTGTGGTGGTACTGATGAAAGAAGACCCATCGATTACTGTTCGTGAGGAAGACTACGCCTCAACTAGTTGCTTGATTCATAACTTTAGTTTGCTAGCTTGGGAACAAAATCTTGGGATGGTATGGAAGACGTATGCTCTTATGAATCATCCGAGCTTTCGAGAAGTATTGGGGATTGGTCTAGGGGAGAAAGTAGTAGGAAGTCTCCATGTTGGCTATCCCGCAAAGATTCCTACACCAAAACCAAGGGTGAGTGTAGAAGAGCTCATCACGGTTGTAGAGTAAGGATCTATGTGGCTTCTAGGAGAGTGAGAGATGAAAAAAAGATACTTACTTGCTGTTTTGTTTGTACTATCAGGGTGTTCGATCTTTATTGGGGTAAAAGATATTTCTCCATTGGATATTTTTCATCTGCGTGAGGATCAAGCACATATCCTGCTTGTTAGTAGACTTCCAAGAGTGATCAGTATCATCATTGCAGGTATTAGCCTGAGTGTATGTGGACTCATTATGCAGCAACTTAGTCGAAATAAATTTGTTTCCCCCACTACAGCGGGGACTATGGATTCAGTACGATTAGGGATTTTGGTCTCTTTACTCTTATTTACTTCTGCTACTGTGATGCAGAAGATGCTGGTAGCTTTCGTTTTTGCTTTAGCTGGAACGTTCTTATTTATGAAAATATTGGATAGAGTGAAATTCCAAGATACGATCTTTATCCCCTTGGTCGGGATTATGTTGGGGAATATCATTAGCTCCGTTACCACATTCTTTGCTTTTAAACACGATCTGATTCAGAACTTATCTGCTTGGTTGCAAGGGGATTTTTCCATGATATTAAAAGGGAGATACGAAATTCTGTATCTAAGCATTCCCATGGTAATCATCTCCTACCTCTATGCTCATCGATTTACCATCGCTGGGATGGGGGAAGATTTCTCTTCTAACTTAGGCTTAAACTACCGTTCTGTTGTGAATATAGGACTAGTCATTGTCGCACTTGTTACAACGGTGGTCGTTCTTACGGTAGGGGTGATTCCGTTTCTAGGACTCATCATACCTAATATCGTTTCCATGTATCGAGGAGATCATCTAAAGAAAAACCTTCCTCATACAGCACTATTAGGAGCAGTATTTGTACTTGCCTGTGATATTTTGGGTCGGATTCTCATTTACCCTTATGAGATTCCAATTGGACTTACGGTGGGTGTAATAGGAAGTGGAATTTTTGTCTTCTTAGTCGTTAGGAGAAAGACCAATGAAACCTAATCAGAAAATAGGGTTGCTCGCCATTACAGCAGTCATACTAATCGTCACATTCTTGTTTTTTAAACTGGGGAACAATTGGGATTATGCACTTCCCAAACGGAGCTATAAGATCGCAGCGATCGTATTAACGGGGTTTGCGATTGCATTTGCGACTACCATTTTTCAAACGATCACTAATAACAGAATCTTAACTCCCAATATTCTCGGCTTAGATTCACTCTATATGTTGCTTCAAACAGCTCTTTTATTTGTAGTGGGATCTAGCAATCTTACCTTTTTAAATAAGAATGTGAATTTCTTTATCTCTACTGCGATCATGATCCTTTTTGCTAGCTTGCTTTATCAAGTTCTCTTTCGGAGAGCAGGGAGTCATCTATATCTATTGCTGTTAGTGGGACTGATTTTAGGAACATTTTTCCAAAGTATGTCGTCTTTTATGCAGGTATTAATTGATCCCAATGAGTTTCTCCAGATCCAAGATAAGATGTTTGCAAGTTTTTCCAATATCCAGTCAGATCTGCTATATATCTCTGTGATAGTAATCATTGTAACCTTGATTTGGTATCGCCCTAATATGAAGTATTTAGATGCTCTCTCATTAGGACGAGATAATGCCATTAACTTAGGGATTGAGGTTGAACCTCTCATTAAAAAGTCGTTATTTGTCGTTACCGTTTTGATCTCGATCTCGACCGCTTTAGTGGGTCCGATCACGTTTTTAGGATTGTTAGTGATCAATCTTGCTCATCAATTTATGAAAACTTATCAACATAAGTACTTACTCGCCAGCTCGGCTCTGTTTGGAATTATTGCATTGGTTGGTGGTCAGTTGTTAGTCGAGAGAGTCTTTGAATACTCTACGACAGTCAGTGTCATGATCAACTTCATCGGAGGAATCTACTTTCTCTATCTTCTACTAAAGGAGAATAGCAGTGTTAGAAGTTAAAAACCTAGCCAAAAGATATGGAAACAAAACAGTTGTGGATGATGTTTCTCTTCAAATATCCAAAGGAACGATCACATCCTTTATTGGACCGAATGGTGCTGGTAAAAGTACCTTATTGTCCATGATGAGTCGTCTCCTTACTCCATGTGAAGGAGAAGTCTGGATCGAAGAACGAGAGATTGGCAGCTACAAAAGCAACGACCTAGCAAAAAAAATCTCCATCCTAAAACAATCCAACCATATTCAGGTACGCTTAACCATTCGAGAGCTAGTTAGCTTTGGGCGTTTCCCTTACTCGCAAGGAAGATTGATCAAAGAAGACTGGGAACATGTCGATGAAGCAATACGATATCTGGAATTAGAGGAGATCCAACACAAATATTTGGATCAACTGAGTGGTGGGCAAAGACAGAGAGCATACATAGCGATGGTACTTGCACAAAACACAGATTACATATTGCTGGATGAACCGCTAAACAACCTAGATATGAGGCACTCCGTTCAGATTATGAAAGCATTACGTAAAATGGTGGATGAACTGGGAAAAACAGTCCTGATTGTAATCCATGATATAAACTTCGCTTCTTGCTACTCCGATTATCTGGTAGCTCTCCGTGATGGTAAGGTCATCAAAGAAGGAACCGCGACGGATGTAATGGATCATGCGATTCTAAAGGAAATATATGATATGGATATTCAGATTCAAGACATTGAAGAGAAAAAGATTGCCATTTATTTCTGATAGAAAACAGAGCTTTGAATAACAGAGAGAATTTTAATCTTGGGGAGCGACTAAGGAATGGAGCGAATCTGATTAAGATTCTTGGAGTGCTGTAGTTCTGTGTATAGATTTTTATACTATTGGAGGAAAGAAAAATGAGAAAAAAATTAGGAATTCTACTATCAGCATTACTTTTGATGATGATGGCTGTAGCTTGTAGTACAACGGAAAAAGCAACTGGTGAAACGAATGCCCAGAAAATCACCATTGAGCACAAGTTAGGTAAAACTGATGTTCCGTTGAATCCAAAAAAAGTGGTTGTATTGGATTTTGGTACACTGGATTCATTAGATAAATTGGGTGTAGAAGTAGTTGGGGTACCGCAAAATAGTTTACCAAGCTACCTCTCCAAGTACAAAGATAGCAAATACACCAATGTAGGAACATTGAAAGAGCTTGATTTTGAAAAGATTAATGAACTAGAGCCAGATGTAATTTTGATCTCTGGAAGACAAGAAGAAGCTTATGCAGAGTTGTCTAAAATTGCACCTACAGTCTTTACAGGAGTAGATACTGCAAAATATATGGATTCGTTTAAGGCTAATGCTCGGACTCTTGGAAAGATCTTTGGAAAAGAAGCGGCTGTAGAAGCGGAACTTACAAAGATTGACCAAACAATTCAAACGACAAAAGAAAAAGCAGCTGCAAGTCAGAAAAACGGTCTCGTCGTCCTAGCCAATGAAGGAAAAGTAAGTGCTTATGGTCCTAACTCTCGTTTTGGAATTATCCATGATGTATTTGGAGTTACTCCAGTAGATCCTAATATTCAAGTATCGACACATGGTCAAAACGTTTCGAATGAATACATCCTAGAGAAAAACCCAGACTACCTATTCGTAGTGGATCGTGGGGCTGTAGTAGGGGGAACTTCATCAGCGAAAGCTGCTATCGAAAATGAGATCGTGAAAAAGACAAAAGCATATACAAATCAAAATATCGTCTATCTTGATCCAAACTACTGGTATCTTTCTGGTGGTGGACTAATCTCTGTCTCTGAGATGGTGAAACAGATCGAAGCAGCGATCAAGTAAGGATATGAATTGGGAAGTAGGGCAGAGGAAGAGAATTCTTTTGCCCTACTTTTTTTGTTTGCATGAGTAGGAAATGCTAACCGCATTGATCGATATTTGTTTTGAAACTAACTTTCTAGTGACTCCCAAGTCTTTTTTTCGTTAAGGATTGTTCCACAGTACTCTCTGATAGTGTCCATATCGCTCACACCAGGTACAAAAATACCATCGGCGCCTGCTTCTTTGATATATGCTTACCCGCTTGATCGTTTCGTTCAATTTGTTGTCGAAACATGGATGGAAATATATCTTATACGAACAAAAAGGAACCCAGAGTTAACCATTGTCTCTGGGTTCTTTTAATTTCAAAGCTATTCTTTTTAAAAGATCAATCTTCATCATTTACAATTACTTTTTTACCACGTGCTTTTAAGATAAGCGGTACGACGATCCATAGTACTGCTCCTATTAAGAATGTCAGCGAAATTGGGTGAGTTACAAATACAGTGTAATCGTTGTTGGATGCAGTCAAGGCTCGTCGGAAGTTGTTTTCCATCAAGGGACCGAGAATGAGACTTAGTACAAGCGGAGCCAATGGGTAGTCGTTTTTATTGAGGAAATAACCGATGATACCCAATCCAAGTAACAGATAGAGATCGAAGGTACTTACTTGTACAGCATAGACTCCAAAAAAGGAGATGGCGATGATGATGGGAGTCAAATATTTGATAGGTGCATTGATCACTTTGGCAAAGAGTTTGACAAGCGGCATGTTGAGGATTAGTAACATGAGGTTCCCAATAAACATGCTGGCAATCAAGCCCCAAGCTACATAAGGATGTTCTTCAAACAATAGAGGACCTGGTTGGATGTTGTACATGATTAGTGCACCCATCAGGACAGCGGTGGTACCAGACCCAGGTATACCCAGTGTGAGCAGAGGGATCATGGCGCCACCAGATGCAGCATTGTTGGCAGATTCCGGTGCTGCGACCCCTTCAATAGCTCCTTTTCCAAATTTCTCAGGGTTCTTGCTTATCTTTTTCTCTAATACATAAGAGAAGAAAGAGGCGATTGTCGCACCAGCACCTGGCAATACACCAGTAAAGAAGCCTAATAGGGAACCACGACCAATAGGTCCAGCACTTTGTTTTAATTCTTGTTTGGTTGGAGTAATTCGAGAAATTTTGGCAATCGTTTGTTGTTCTTGGCGAAATTCTAGAATAGTCTTCCATACTTCGCCCAGTGCAAAGAGACCGACTGCCACTGTTAAGAACTCCAGTCCTTGATAAAGCTCAGGCATATCAAAGGTGAAACGGGAAACACCTGTCACATTGTCAATTCCGATCGTTCCAAGTAGTAGTCCAAGTACTGTCATGATCAGAGCTTTGGTCATCGATTTTCCAGCTAGTCCTGTCACTGCGCAGAGACCGAGCACCATAAGAGAAAAGTATTCTGCCGGTCCAAAAGTTAGTGCAAGCTCAGATAGTGGTTCTGCTAAAAAGATGAGTGCGATGAGAGAGAAGACACCTGCTACAAAGGAACCAATTGCGGAGATGGCGAGTGCTGCCCCTGCTCGTCCTTGTTTTGCCATTTGATATCCGTCTAGTGTGGTAACGACGGAGGAAGATTCACCAGGTGTATTGAGAAGAATGGACGTGGTAGAACCACCATACATGGCACCATAGTACACACCAGCGAGCAAGATAATCGAGCTAGCAGCAGCTTCTTCTGGTGTAGAGCCAGAAGTGAGAGTGGAGGTGATCGGAATGAGGAGAGCTACCCCACTGATCGGACCGAGTCCTGGTAGTACTCCCACTACAGTCCCGATTAGTACACCGATAAAAGCATAGAAAATGTTTTGCCATTGTAGAGCTACGAGGAATCCATTTAGTAGATAATCTAATGTGTCCATTTTCTGTTCCTCCTAACCTATTGGAAACCCTGGAAGTGTGCCTTGTAATACATAGACATAGAGATAGTAGACGATCCCGGAAAATCCAAGCGCGGTGAGAATAGAAGTGACCCAGTTCCCACGTTCCATCGCTTGAAACGAGACAAGTAAAAAGAGAAAGGTGGATAATACATATCCAATTACTTCGAATAACACGACATATAGAATGGCAGCACCAAATATGATGGCGAACTTCTTGTATTGATAGGAAGTTTTTTTCACTTCTTCTGGAAAACGAAATGTTTCATATAGTAAGCGCAAACTTAAAAGAACAAGGATTATTCCCAAACCCATAGGAAATACATTGGGACCTACTTCACTTCCATAAGCTGAGTTTGCAATATTTCGGCTCTCTAAGATAAAAAAGAGACCGATTGCTAGAAAAATGATACTGCTAGTTTTATCAAATATACGATTCATGTGATATCCCTCCTTTGGTTGAAAGGAAAAGCTAGGGCGATGATGCTAAGCACCCTAGCTTTTTATTGAATGAGAGTTCTTATTTGTTCATTCCTAAGGATGTTAGTAGTTCTTTTACCTGTTGTTCTTGTTTGGATAGGAAATCAGTGAAAGCAGCGGAGTCTTTGTATTCCAAAGTCCATCCTTTTTTCTCCACTTCGGATTTCCATTCTGGATGTTCAGAGAGGGCTTTCAACTTGTCATCCCAGAACTTTTTCTGTTCAGCAGACAGACCCTTTGGACCAAAAACACCGCGCCAGATAATGAAATCAGTATCTTGGTATCCAAGATCTCGTAAAGTTGGAACTTCATTAAACATGCCAGTTAGTTTTTGTGGTGCAGTTACTGCTAAAACACGGACTTTTCCAGATTTGACATATTCCATTACGGTAGAGAGATCCGTTGCGATAATATCAGCATTGTTTCCAAGTAAAGCAGTGATTGCTTCTCCACTTCCGTCATAGGATACATATTTGAGTTGGTTTGGTTGAATTCCTGATTTATATGCTGGCAAAATGGAGATCAAGTGATCCATTGATCCCGGAGAAGAACCGCCAGCGATCGTAAATTTTTTCGGGTCTTTTTTTAATTCCTCAATAAAACTAGGTAAGTCTTTGATCGGGGAGTCGTTGCGTACTACATAAGCACCATAATCGATCGTTAATTGAGCGAGTGGTGTTGTATCTTGATAGCCAAATGGGCTATTTCCTTCTTTTTTGAGATGGTTGATTAGAATAGGAGGAGATTTTACCATCAATTTGTATGGATCGTTTTTGAGTCCATTGGCAAACTCTGCCATAAAGACTGCTCCACCTCCACCCGGACGATTTTCAACCGTAATGGGTTTTTCGACCAACTTGGTTTTTTGCAAAATCGTTGCTACAGATCGAGCAGTCTGATCCCAACCTCCACCAGCTCCAGATGGCGCGACGATCGTAATGGGTTTTTCTGGATAACCAGACCCAGAACCCCCCGATGTTTGATCTCCAAATGCTGGTTGTTGACTACATGCAGTGATTCCCAGTGCTAGTGCTCCGACTGAAAGCATAGTAAGCCATTTATTCATTGTAGAACCTCCTATTATGCAAGCGTTTACAAAATAAAAGAAGACAGATCTATCAGAGAACATTACTCTGACAACCTGTCTTTATGCTAATTGTAAACAATATTTTTGTATAGTTTGTGAAAGTTGAATGCATAAAAATCATTTGAGACATTTAATTCATAAAGTTCACACGTTGGACATAACAGAGGTAGTTCGATAGTGTCGATTAGCTAAATTTTTACAGTGGTAGCCTGGAGCATGATTTTTACCTTCCATGTAGTTGTACCTTACGAAGAAGTAAGATCGCTCCGACAGATCGTTCTAGGGAGGTTCATACCCACGACAAAGGGCACAAGAAACTCGGCTAACGCCTCAAACAGTTGGACCTCGTGATCCTTCCACGGGTTGTCTCCGCTTTGTAGCGGTACAAAAGCTCAGGCTATAATCAGCTCCTAATCTTTGAATCTACGATACTGGAGGTGGCTCGGTATTTTCGTTCAGGTCTACCAATGGAACCATACTCCAGATCAGCTGTAGCCTTCTTTGAAGCTACTAAGTATTCCAGATATCTTCTAGCAGTAGTACGACTAACCCCAATCAACACAGAGGCTTGTTCAGCCGTAACTCCCTGTGGTGGTGCTTTTTGTAACATCTGGTCTACCTTTTGCAAGGTTACTTCGTCAATCCCTTTGGGAAGGTGTGTAATCACCAGTTCGGATTGGAAAGGTCGAAAGTTACGTTGTAAAAACCGATCTACTTCTTGTTGAGTCAGTTCTTTTTTCTGAAGCAAGCTCCTAGAATGCAAATACGATTCTAGACTTTGTTGAAATCGTTCTAGTAAAAACGGTTTTACAAGAAAATCAAAAACTCCTTGTTGAAGAGATTGTTGGACCATATGCGTTTCATTAGCTGCTGTGATCATGATGACATCAAGGTCAGGTTTTTGCTCTCGTAGTTTTATGATTAGATCGGTACCTAACATGTCCGGAAGATACAGATCGAGTAGTACCAATTGTGGTTGCATCACTTCTAACCATTCCACTGCTTCTTTTCCTGTTTGAGCGGTAGCACAGACATGAAATTCAGGCATCTTTTGCAGAAATCGTTTGTGGATTTCCATCACTCTGACATCATCTTCTACGATCATAATCTCGATCAAGATTACTCACCTCCAATGGAATTTGGACGACAAAAATAGCGCCTCCATTTTTGCCAGCATCGACATTGATACTACCGCCTAACTCTTCCACTGCTTGTTTTACATTCCACAGTCCAAAACCACGTTTTTGCTCATTTGCAGCTTCTTTTGTAGAAAATTGTTTCTCAAAAATATGTGGTAGTACTGATGGAAAAATTCCTGGTCCAGAGTCTTCTACTTCAAGGATCAATAGCTCTTCTAAATCTTCGAGGTAGACTCGAACATGACGTTGTCCTTCTGGTAGTAATTGGACAGCTTCCATTGCATTGAGTAGGAGGTTACCAAGAATAGTGACATATAACCAATTTTTCGGGAATTTCGTTCGCTCCAGCATGTTTGATTCTGGATCTAAGACTAAATCTACTTTTAACTCACGTGCTTTGTTCAAATACCCCATTAAAATGGCACAGATCCAAGGATTGCGAATTTGCTTTAACACAGAAGAGGTAAGACGGTGTTGATCTTTCATCTCCAGTTGAATCAAATCCAATGCATCTTTTGTAGAGCCTAACTGAATTAGTCCTGAAATAGTGTATAGTGTGTTATGAAATTCATGGGTTTGGGCACGCAGTACTTCCGTATACTGTTGAACTTGAGATAGCTTTTTACTCAGCTCATCAATTTCTGATTTAGGACGAAAACTAGAAACAACCCCAATTACTTTTTTATCATGTAAGATCGGAAGTCGATTGACGATTACTTCTTGACCGCAAAGAGACATTTCTTGGTCATACTGAGGCTCTCCGGTTTGAAGTACTTGGGGCATTTTGGTTTGAGGTAATATCTCCTGTATCGGTTTCCCTCTGATAATTTTCTCCTCCGTGGCTCCAATCAAATGGAGTGCACGGTCATTAATTTCGGTAATTTTCCCTAAGTTGTCTACCATGATAATCCCTTCCCGTACGGTGTTAATCAACGTATGTTTCTGTTGATAGAGAGAGGAGATATGTTCTGGCTCCAACCCTAGCGTATCTTTTTTAATACGCCGAGCCAGGTAAGAGGATGCGATGAAACCGATTACAAAAATTCCTAAGGATAATAGGATAATACGGAATAAGTACTGGTTATTTATTTTTTCAAGATCTTCCAAGAGAAATCCGACTGAGACCAGTCCGATGATGTTTCCTCCTGCATCGTAAATCGGAGCTTTTCCACGGATTGCAGGTCCTAATGTACCGATTGATTTCGTAATACTCGGTTTCCCATTAAGTGCAGGGTAATTATCTCCTCCTACCATATGTTGCCCAATACGATCAGGAAAAGGGTGCGAAAAGCGTATCCCTTGTTTGTTACCTACTACCACATATTCAGCACCAGTCTTTTTTCGGATCTCTTCTGCAATCGGTTGTATCGTATGCCAGGGATTCTCTTGGTGGAAAGCTCGACGAATGTCAGGGATCGATGCCACGGACTGAGCCACATACAATGCTCGTTTTCCCACTTGTTCTTCCACCTGCTCGTCCATCCAAACGGAAAAAGTCCCCCCCAGCACAATTAGTGTAAAGGCGAGTAAGAAGGAACACGATAAAAGGATGCGTGTTTCTAAGCGGAGAGAGTAGTGCTTTTTCGGCATGGTCCTTTCTCCTTTTGATAGTTAGCTTGTTGCATTAATCTAAGTTAAACGTAGGCGCGCCGCCGGTTTTCCCGCTTTTGATCTGCTCCGGCTCCCTATCGCTCATAGTCGCGTCTCAAAAGGAGAAAACCTCTGGCTTTGGGTTCATTATGCAACATGCTCGATAGTAATAAGAGATGATAAATATGATAGAGTTTCTTTCCATTCTAGTATGAAGGAAAGGAAAATAATTGGAAAGAGTCAAGTGAGAAGAGATTCTTTAAAAACATGGTGAAAAATCATTCCTTAGCCAAATCCATTACGGATGCTTCTTGGTCGGAGTTTGTCACCATGCTGACCTATAAGGCAAAGTAGTTCGGAAGAACCATCGTGAAAGTAGGTAAAACGTTTCCCCCTAGTCAGCTTTGTTCCTGCTGTGGCTATCAAAATAAAGAGGTGAAAAAACTAAATCTTCGAAGTTGGACATGCCCTGAGTGCCCGGTAGAACATGATCGAGACCTTCATGCTGCTCAAAATATAGTAAAAGAAGGGTCTGAGACTTCTTGCCGTAGGAACTACGATTTGAGCTTGGTGCATTTCCTATCGGTAGATGGGATTACCCAAGAATCCCCCACATCTTAGCATTAGCGTAGGTGGGGGAGCTTCAAAGTAGTTCCGTTTTTACTTATTTTGAAAAAAATGATTTAATTTCAAAAAAACCGTTGCACGGAGAGATAGATTGATATTTAGTTCTCAAAGTAAGTTAATCTTATTTACTTTACGTTCTTCTAAATAAATGTAACAAACCTGACTTATATACAAGCGTTTTCATATTGATCAATAATAATAACCTACTTATAATTTGAGTTGTTGTTATAATAATTTTTTTGAAAAGGGGCTATATCATGAAAAAAAGATCACTTTATTATTTGTTGCTTACCGTACTTCTTGTAGCTAGCTTAGGCACTGCTGTATATGCAGAGACTACAACCACCACCAAAAGTACGACAACAACAACACAAACTGCATTACCAGAGTATCACCTTGATCATGTCGTAAAAATCTATGTCCCTTCTACTATCAATGTGGATCAACCAATTGACAACACTGCTTATGTAGATAAGACTTTAACAGAATTCTCTAACATGTTTGGAGGAGCAACTGCAGTGGATGGCACAGGTGCTTGGGTATCTGATTCGAATCAATTAGTAAAAGAGAAAGTGACCATCGTATACAGCTTTGCAGAAAATTTAGATTCAGCTGCCATTAATAAGGTTGTAGCCTATGCGAAGAAATTGAAAGCAGAGATGACCCAGTCTGCAATCTCGTTAGAAGTAGATGGAAAAATGTATTTCATTGAATAGATTATTATGAAAAAAAGACATGCTAACCTACTAACAGAAGGAGAGCATGTCTTTTTCTTTTTGTGTTTTTTTCATTCTTGGCAAATGTAACAAAAACGTAACAAACCTGACTTATATACAATCGTTTTCATATTGATCACTTTACATATCGAAATATATAATTTGAATTGTTGTTATATCAATATCCTAAAAGGAGCTATATCATGAAAAAGAAATCACTATATTATTGGCTGGTTGCAGTACTTCTGATTGTGGGTATCGGTGGTGCTGTATACGCAACAAGCGGTCCAGAAACAACCGTTACAGCGAAAAAACCAGTGGAACAAACTGCTTTAACAAAAATGTCCCATCTTGGAAATGTCGTGAAAATTTATGTTCCTTCTACCATAAATGTGAGTCAACCAATTGATAATACACCTTATGTAGACAAAACGTTAACCGAACTTTCTAATATGTTTGGTGGAGCTACCGCAGTTGATGGACAAGGTGCTTGGGTATCCGATACAAATCAATTAGTAAAAGAGAAAGTAACCATTGTATATGCGTTTACTGATAAGCTAGATAAAGCTGCAATTGAAAAGGTAGTAAATTACACTAAGAGTTTGAAAACAGAGATGACCCAGTCTTCTGTATCGCTAGAAGTAAACGGCAAAATGTACTTTATAGAATAGACTACTAAGCACAAAAAGACATGCTACTAACCTTGTAGAAGGAAGAGCATGTCTTTTTGTGCTTTATAATATAAAATTGGGGAAAAGAAGTACTATGAACAAGTTAATTTGCACCACCAACCAAAATAATAGAGCACGTTGCATAATTAGCCTAAAGCCAGAGGTTTTACCCTTTGGAGATGCGACTATGAGCGATAGGGAGCCGGAGAGATCCCTCAGGACAGGCAGGACAAGCAGAAGCGAGAAAATCGGCGGCTCGCCTATGTCTAACTTTGATTTATGCAACAAGCTATAAAAAGTAGATTGATTTATAGATTATGACTTATAGAATGGAATATACTTCTAATATTTTCCGCTTTTTTATAAAAGCAGACGAGGTATTTTTCGTTTAAGATAATAATATTGCGGGGAAAAGAACGATTTATTAAAATATTAGTAACTAGAGAAGGTTGATGAATCGATATTTAGGGCTTCAGTCTATTGAAAGGAGTAGTTTGTTTAATTGTTTAGGGGTTGAGTTTCTTTAGAAGTATGTGATTCTATTTTAGGGGATAAGATTTAAATTTAATAACCTAAAATAGGGTTCGTTTCCCAGTATGGTGGTTATAATGATTTGATCTTTCTCCCGCTAGGGAGCCATATCTCTTTCAACATTATGCTTACTAAGGAGGGATTCCGATAATGTCTTTTCTTGAAAGTGGTTCTGTTTCATATCTAACAGTGCCGAAGTTAGATTCAAATCAATTAAAAGGGATAGATCTCCTACCTCATAAGGAATCTATTAACCGTCATCAAGGTAAAGGACAGGATGGAAGTCAAAGTTATCTTCATTCTTTCGGAGCTCCTTTCTGGATGAGAGGAAACTTTAGTTCTCTCAGTGGTGTAAGGCCAATGGATACGAGTAGTTCATATGGTGTTGCTGTTATAGGGGAAAAGCGGGTCAAGTTGAACCATATACATATAGAAGAAGAGAGGGAATCTATCCTGATGAAAGAATCAAAGGGATATGATACCTCTAAAAATACTTATCCTATCGTAGGGAATAAAGCAGTATGATGCATGGCCTAGTAGAAGGTCTGCCAACTGATCTGGAATTAGCACTTTTTGAACTGAGTAAAGACCCTCTTTTCCCTGAACTTAGTGATGAACAGAAAGAGTTTTATACTACAGAAGCGTGTCTTCTAGGAGATCAAATTTATAATCAATATGTGGGACCTTACGAACCGATTGATCAGTTGTTAGACAAATGGGAATGTCACGTGGAGATTGCTCGTCATCCAAATGTTCAAGATGGAATTCTTCGTAATTCAGATTACTTTCCAGAGAAGAATCTCATTCGAGTCTATCAAGAAGCGATCGAGGAAATAGAATATTTAGTACGTATGGATTCTCGCTTAGATTTGTGGCGTTTTGTTGCCATTCCAGATGTGCTTATTGCCCGAGAATTTTTTCATCATTTGGAGGCGGTGGTAGTGGGAAATGTAGAGGAACATTTCCCCAGTATGGAGAAATCTGTACTCTACTTCTTTTCCAAAAAACATCGTGTCCAACAGGTTCGAGTAATTGCTGCCAATCAATTTGCGAAAAGTTTATTGAGACTACCAAACCTACCTTCCATTCTGGATTGGTATAGAAGGAGATAATCATTTATAAACCTGCCGAAATTTTTGGTGGGTTTTTTTGTTTACTTATCCATTCCTATACCTCTACCTTCGCTCCAAAAGCTTCAGCAAACTGTATTGCTTGATTTAGATCCATCTTGGTTTCTTTTAGTTTGATGGAACTCCAGTCCCAGCCTTCTGTCAGGGCTCCTAGGATATTTGATTTCTCCAAAGAGGCATGTTGGAGAATGGCTCGCCGCAAATCGGCTTTTTGAAGCTTGGAACCAGATAGATCTACACTATATAGGTCGGCTTCTCGCCAGATCGATCCACGTAGATCCATCTTGGATAACTTCTGATTGCGAAAGTTGGTATAGGACCAATCTCCTCCTTTTATAGTCATCCCTGCCAAGTTAGCTCCGAGGAAGCTGGAACCAGTCATTTTGGTCTCTTGGAATTGAGCTAGAAAAAGGTTGCTCTCGTCAAAATCACAATTTAGAAAAGAAGAGTACTTGTGTACAGAACTGCCCAGACCAGCACCCCGAAAATTACATTGCTCAAAGTGACATCGAATAGTTTGAATCTCGGATAGATCGAGAGAGCAAAATTCACAGTGGATAAAAGTAGTATTTTCAATAGTAGTTGGTAGTTCTCCAGCAGAAAAGATGTGATCTTGATAGATTGGATTATTTGAAGCCAACTAGGTACCTCCAATAAAAAAGATTAGATGGAAGAAGATCAGAAAAAGAAAAGCGAGCATCCTTATGCACTAGGTGTTGTTGGATACTCGCTTACTATCGCGTTTTTATATTACTCTACTGAATCTAATTCAAATCCAAACAGATGGAAGAACTCTTCCCGGAAACCACGCAGGTCTGTTAGTTCATAGATGTTATCGGAGTTTACTTTCTCCCAGATATCCGCAACTTCCTGTTGTACATCGTCTCGCATTTCCCAATCATCAATGCGAATGCGATCTTGATCATCTGTCAACATCGTTCCATCGGTGTAGAGAAAATCACGATATAGGCGATGCATTTGTTCAATCGTACCTTCGTGGATGCCTTTTTCTTTCATTACTTTATAGAGTGCAGAAATATAGAGAGGAACGACTGGGATCGCAGTGCTAGACTGGGTTACTAAGCCTTTACATACCGTTACGATGGCTTGTCCGTTGATTGCTTCTAGATCTTTGGTAAGCTCGTGAGCCGTCGCTTCCAAATGATCTTTTGCTTGCCCGATGGTACCATTCCGATAGATAGGGAAAGTCATTTCAGGTCCAATGTAGGAGAAGGCAATTGTTTTTGCACCTTCACTCAATACATCTGCCTCTTTTAACGCATAAATCCATTCTTTCCAATCTTCGCCACCCATTACTTTCACTGTATCTGCTATCTCTTGTTCTGTCGCAGGAGTTAGCTCAGCTTGCGTTACTTCGCCAGTATGGAAGTCCACTGTTTTGTTGGTGTAAGTAGTCCCAATTGGTTTTAATACGGAGTAGTGGGATTCGCCTGTACTTGGATCTACTCTTTTTCCTGCTGCTAAGCTATAGACAACGAGATCTACTTTTCCAAGGTCTTGACGAATGAGATCGATTGTCTCTTGCTTGATCTCATGAGAAAAAGCATCTCCGTTTACATTCTTCGCATAAATTCCTTCTGCATTTGCCATCTCTTCTAATGCTGTTGTATTGTACCAGCCAGGGGAAGCGGTACGACGTGCTGTTCCTGGTTTTCCTGAGAAAATCCCGATCGTGTTCGCACCAGCACCGAAAGCAGAGACGATTCGTGCAGCTAGTCCAAATCCTTTGGAAGCCCCGATGACTAGGACATTTTTTGGACCAGTGATCTTTGGTTGTTCTTTTATGTATTCGATTTGTTTTCTTACTTGTTCACGACACCCATCAGGATGAGCGTTGGTACAGATAAAACCGCGAAATCTTGGTTTAATTTCCATGTATTACATCCTTTCTTGTTAAAGCAAATATCTCGAGTTATCATATCATTTTTTCTGAGAAAAAGCGTAGAAAAGAAAGATTATTTTTCTTCATTATGAAGAGCTGGGACTATATCATTATCACCAAACACCACGATGTAATGATAATAAGAACCAAACTGGATTTTTCTAAAATATATGCAAGTCCGGTGCTTTGTTTTTTGGGCATTTCGGAACCGAGATGATATTCCTCCATTTAGTCTAGTAATAGCCAAAACTGGTTCAGTATATGGTGTCGATAGTATCATTTTATCATTTTCTATTTTTTTGCTAGCATAAGCGACTGATAAAAAGACACAACAATTTAATAAATAACTAGAAGATTCAGATTGCATAATGCTATCCTAAAAAAAGTAAGTGTTGGTTGTGGGATGATCCCACTGAGTCAACTGGAGATAATGTGCTTACTTGGGTTCCGGGTCTCCCTTTCCCTCAGGTGATTCACATGGGCACGCTCCCTGTTTCACCAGAGGAAAGGGTCCTGGTCGAAGAGAACTGGGTACAGAAGTACGCACACACTAGTGACACGAACGGCACTGTCTATGCATCCGAGGTAAGTGCAGATGGCAGTCAGGTCAAGCTGTGGGAAACCGATTACGCCCACCGTCAAGCACGTGGTCTCGAGCGTGGCGGGGTTCAGGTCTCGACATTCCGAGAGGTGAACTACACCTGCTACGGAGACAGTGGCGACTTCTGGGTAATCGGTCGTCATCACACTGTAGGGCTTAGTCCCTTTGGTGGTATCCTCGACGTACCGGATCTTCTGGAGCATGCGGCCAGAGAGGTCCACGAGGAGTCGGGGTTGGAGTTTATCAATCCTCGAATCATGGGCATCGTGCGTATCACAAAGTGTGTCAACTTCATAGTCAAGTTCGACACTCCTTCACGAGAAGAATGCTTGCAAATGTGGGAGCAGCGTACAGACGACGAGATGACTGAACTGGTCTTCGTCCCTAAGTCTCACAAGGGGATCGAGGACACGTTCACCAGTCAGCCTCAGTGGAGCTTCATGCGCCCCATTCTGGAGCATGACCTCTCATAATCAAAGCCCCGCTCTTTTCCACGTGAAAAGAGCGGGGGTAATATTTTGATATCATAATCTATGACCAAGAGTTAGCGTTTGCTAGTCTATATGGTCTTTTTTTATGCTATGCATTTGTTTCAGATGCTCGCGAAGACTTCCAATAGGTCTTCATTCCATTACTTTTCAATATAGAATCTTTGGGTACCTGTGATAATAAAAGAAATAAAATAAACATATCTACTGAAGATGATGCTGCATTTAGCAGTATGAAAAATTTGAGTGTTGTGGTTAGTAGTCCGAATAGACCTAGTATGATTGGTAAAAGAATCGAAAGTATAATGAATGGAGCAATCGTGATGATGATGTATCTCGTTTTTGAAATCTCTTCTTCTGTATAAACGAATCCACCAAAAATGGTGAGTCCTATGAATGTCTGCCTAGACTTGATGAAATTTGGAACAAACATCAAATGGATTAGTTCATGAATTACTAATATTAGGAAAATGCCCAAAATAACGCCTAAATCGATCGTGATCGTAAATGGTACGGATGCAATACCAAATTCCTGAAACGTAATATCAGAGAAGATATGGATAGCTCCTAAGCAAATGAGCGTATTGATGATCATCAGTGGAATGGATACGATAATTATAAGAAGAAATGTTTTTGGTTCTTTCAGTAGAATCCATCCATGATCAATTAACTCCAAATGCTTCTGCTCATCGCTTTGTGGCATCTTATGAATAAGCTTCATCATGCTTCCCTCCTAGTTGTTACCGAAACAAGGGACAACATTGCCCTCTAAATAGTATACAAGGTTCCTTCCTAGATTACTTTGGCTAAACAACCAAACGAAATTTGAAAAAATCGTCTATGATACTATTACAAAATAGTTTCTGATTGAGTAACTATATTTCACCGTCATGAGAGCAATTCACGAAAATGAATCATAATTTTAATAGAGTATAGCTTGTTGCATTAATCCAAGTTAAGGGTAGGCGCGCCGCCGGTTTTCCCGCTTCCGCCTGTCCTGCCTGTCCTGAGGGATCTGCTCCGACTCCCTACCGCTCATAGTCGCATCTCAAAAGGGGAAAACCTCTGGCTTTGGATTCATTATGCAACATGCTCGAGTAGAAAGAGGATTATGATGGACTTACAAAAACTGAAGGAGTTTGCAAAGGATTTTACCCAAACACACTATGGAGTGGACTTCTATATTCCCTTAAAACTAAATGGTAGGCTGACGACTTCGTTAGGGCGCTTTGTGCGTACTCCTACCAAATCCGTTCAAATTGAATTATCCAAGAGATTACTTCAATATTACGATGAGGATGAGATCCTAGGAATTCTCAAACATGAGTTGATTCACTTTGCCCTTTTTGAACTAGGGAAGCCTCACTTAGATGGAGAGGAATTATTTGAACAAGAACTGGTAAAGCACGGTGCTCCTCGGACAAAACGTATCGGACATAGAGGGAAAATTCATGTCTATCAATGTAACTCATGCGGAAAAGAGCTCTATCGGGCTAGAAAATTTCGGGAGAAAAAGTATGTGACGGTCTGTTGTAAGGCGAAGATTACCTATTTGGGAGAGAAAGTGATTTAAGTAAGTAAATGATATCCTCACCAAGCGAAGCGGTCAGAATATATTTGACATAAAGAAGTAATTCGGTATATATTAACTAATATTTTAGTGGGTAAAATATTTATCTGGTATATTATTTATGGACCCGAAATAGTAGGTGAAAGAATGAGTGATCAAAGTAAGCTTACGAATTTGGAAGAACTTTATCTAGAGGTTCAAAGAAAAGTATCGGCTGAGTGGCATAAGCGTTTGGATCCGCTGATTTCTGGCTCACAAGCGATGATCTTGTGGAAGTTAGTAGAGAATGGACCACAAAAAGTAAGCGCAATAGCGGAGAGGATGCAAATCACACCTGGAGCAGTTACAAGCCTCTCGGACAAATTGATTTCGAGTGGATATGCAATAAGAAAGAGAGATGAAAAAGATCGTAGAGTAGTTTATTTAGAGATTACAGATGAGGGAAGAGAAGTATTACGGCAGTATCGAGCAGAGATCAAGAGTACAGTGAAGTATTTTTTTGCGGGATTACCTGAAGAAGATATTAATCATCTGATTCGTATTTATCAGCAAGTTTTAAAGAATATTGAGGAACAGAAAGAAGAGTCGAACGAATGAAACAGTTAACAGAAAAACAAAAAATAACGATTATGATCGGCATTATCACGTCGATGTTTTTTGCTGCAATCAATCAGACGATCATCGGAATTGCGATGCCACGCATTATCGCCCAACTTGGTGGTATGGAATATTACTCGTGGGCGATTACCATCTATCTCCTGACTTCCACCGTCGCTTCGGTTTTGGTAGGAAAGCTCTCTGATATCTATGGGAGAAAACCATTTCTTCTCTTGGGAATTGGGCTATTTATGGTAGGTGCATTGTTATCTGGCTTTTCAACGGACATTATACAATTAATCTCCAATCGAGCAATACAAGGTGCAGGTGCGGGGATCATCATGTCCATCGCTTTTACTGCGATGGGAGATTTGTACGAACCTCGTGAACGTGCCAAATGGTCTGGAATCATGAGTTCCGTCTTTGGAATATCCAGTGTTGCTGGTCCTCTATTAGGTGGATATATCGTCGATCACTTTGATTGGCACTGGGTGTTCTGGATTTTCCTCCCACTTGGTGTTATTGCCTTTGCTTTAATCTGGATGAACTTTCCCAAGGTGGAAAAACAGGCAGGAGAATCTGTAGATTATCTGGGTTCCATCTTGATGACCTTAACGATTGTTCCGATGCTTCTGGCATTTTCATGGGCGGGCAGTGGTCCAGACAAATATGCATGGGGGTCATGGCAAATCATTAGCTTATTCGCCTTCACCATTGTGGCATTGGTCATCCTGATCTGGGTGGAAACCAAAGTAAAAAGCCCAATCCTACCACTGGGATTATTTAAAAATAGTATCTTTACTGTTTCCAATCTCGTTGGTTTCTTCTTGAATGCAGGGATGATGGGAGCGATCATCTACGTACCATTCTTTGTACAGGGAGTAAAAGGAATCTCTCCAACCATTTCAGGTTATGTCACCATGCCAATGTCCATTGCGTTGTTGCTCTCAGCGGCTATCGCTGGGCAATTTATGACCAAAACAGGGAAATATAAAAAGATGGCGATTAGCGGTCTCCTCATCATGACCCTTGGCATGGTCTTGATGTACTTTATGGATCCAGCTACTTCTGTTTACCTACTGATGTTGTATATGGTTATTTTGGGCTTGGGAATTGGGATCGCCATGCCAGTATTCTCCCTAACCGTACAAAACGCCGTTTCTCCGCAGCAATTGGGTGTAGCGACAGCAACATCACAGCTATTCCGTAACCTTGGTGGAACGATCGGTATTTCTGTTATGGGGAGTTTGATGAGTGCTGGTCTTACGAAGAAAATGACAGAGTTATCTTCCACTATGAGTCAAAACCCGAATGCGATGCCAACCGATCCTGCCATCGCTCAAAAAATGGAGATATTCAGCAATCCACAGAACCTGTTGGATCAGCCCAAAATCGAGGCAGCCTTAAGTAGTTTGCCACCAGAATCGCAAGTAGTGTTTACCAAGATGCTAGACATGGTTCGTGAGGCACTAAGCTACGCCATTACCTCCACCTTCTTGGCAGGCGCGATCGTGGCTGGTATTGCGGTTCTGATCGCATTATTCCTAAAGGAGATTCCACTGCGGTCTGAGAAAGATATGAAACAGGAACAGAAAATAGATGAAATTCATCCAAAAGCTACTCCTGAAATGAATTAATAGGGTAGGGGATCTAAGATAAGTGTCGGACGTGGGGAGTAGCCTTCTCTCGTCCGATTTTTTTGCCTATTCTGCAATGACTTCTTTTACATTGAGGGAAATCATTTTAAATTAGAATTTTCATATTTCTACTTGTGCATTTCTGATAAAAAGATTCTAATGAGAGTAGTATGATAATATTTTAAGAGAGGGATTACGATAGATAAGTCTATAATAAAGAAAATAAGAAAAGTTATTTGGTTTCTTGGTATCCCACTGATTGGAGTTTATATTTATTTTCGCTTTTTAACTGATCCATCCCCAACATGGACTTCTTATTTACCAGGTGCGACTTTGATTTGGTTATGTATAGGTTATTGGATGAACTACTTTACAGATGAGGACGACAAGGAGAAAAAATCATCTTTAAGAAGGGCTATTTTCTATTCGGTTTTAGGTGTGTTTTTTTGTGTAATGGCAAAAGGATAGGGATTATCTCCTATCCTATTACCTCATTTCTCTTTCCAATTCTTTCTCTAACTTCACCAACAAATTCACCAAATTCTCTTCCTCAATCTCTTGCACTTCTTTCCAAGTAACTTCATGATCCACTTCTACCTTTGGTACTCTCTCTTTCGAGGTATCCACCTGCAATAGATAGCGAAAATCATAATGAAAATGACTAGGCTCCTGCTTTTTTGGATTGGCAGGAATCGGATGGATGTTAATATCGATCGGTAGTATATGTTGCTGATGCCAAGGATGGAATTTAGTTGGAATCCCTGTCTCTTCAAGGATCTCTCTTCTTGCAGCCATCAAAGGTGTTTCTCCAGGATCGACATGACCGCCGGGTTGGAGCCACTTTTGGAGAAATGGGTGGTAGATCATCAAGATCTTCCCATCTTCCACCACGATCCCGCTTGCTGTGATGTGCCCAGGAAGCGATTTCCGATCATATAAATCGCCCTCTTCATGAAAGTGTTTTAATAGTAGCTTGAGTTGTGTTGCCTCGGTGGGATAATAGCGTAGATAGTTATTCACTTGATTTTTTATTGGACTTCTGAGGATGCGATCCAGTAGTAGACTTGGTTTTGCGATAATGGGTTCCTTTTTTCTCATGAGAATTCCCCTCCGTTTCCTCCTCAACTTCTAGCTAAATATATCAAAGTGCTTCCCTCTGACGATCGTTCTCGTCCCTTCTTGGATGGACTCTCCTTCTATTAGATCAATTGCAAGACGCTGCCCATTTTCTGTGTAGAGTTCTACTGAAGAGACTGGTTGTTTAGAGACCTCATTCAATGTTACAGAGCATTTCACTTCCATCGATTCAAAACAGCATGTCACCTTCTTAATATGGAACATTGCTGTCATCCATTTCAGTAACTCTTTCACTTCTTCGTGTGATCCTTTTAACGCTAGTTCAACCATATCCAATCCCCTCATTTCTAATTTGTTCCATCTGTCTATATTCTAAATACAATCATAAATTATCTCGATATTTATAATTATTGTCTGTTTCGCTCGTTCTTATTATATTTATCTCATATTTTAGAGTTGTCAAAAAATAGTAGACAAAATTTATCGAAAAATATTATAATTCGCCACAAGGTACTAGGGATTGGAGGAAAATGACATGGACATCGATCTGAAAAAATTGGGAGAAATATTGCGAGCCAAACGAAAGAGTAAGGGATTACGCCTGAAGAATCTAGAGGATGACAACATATCAGCAGCGACGATCAGCTCGATCGAAAGAGGATTAGCCAATACTTCCATTGAGAAAATTCGTTACTACTGTAAACAGCTTGATTTTGACCTCAACAGTGCCAAAGATGTGATGCAACATGGGGAGAAACAGGACGAGGAATTATTGGTGAAGTTAGCTCTGATTGAGAACACAATTCATCTAGTAAGTGCGGATCGAGCTTTAGGGCAATTAAGAGAAATTGATTTGTCAGATACCAATCATGTGAAAGCACAAGTTTTTTACCTGAAAGGCAAGATTTATTACGAGAAAAAGCAATGGGCAAAAGCAAGGAAAAACTTTTTGGAAGCAATTAAAATCGTAGATCAAAATAGAGAGTTGTTAGTAAACAATATAAAACCTACTGCTTTATATGAGTTGGGACGCATTAGTTTCTATGAGGAAAATAACCTTAAAAAAGCGCTGATGTACACAGAGGAAGGGCTTAATTGTTTTCATGAAGATGGAGAAAGAAGCTATATAAAATATACTCTTTTGATTAGTAAGATCAGCTATCTGGATCATCTCAATCTAAAAGAGAGATCACTTAGAACCCTAGAACGTATGTGGATGGAGATTGATCAAATCGAAAATCCAGAAGTATTGCTCAATATGTATGAGATTAAGGCATCTTCGTTATGTAAACAAATGCTTTATACAGAAGCAAAAAAATGCGCATTGCATGGGATCAACATAGCTCGAATGAGTAAAATGCCAGAAAGATCAATGGAATTATTGACTACACTGGGAAGCGTTTATGTCGCCACAGGAGAGTTAGACATGGCAGAGAATTGTTTTCTCCAATCTATCGAGTTACAAAAGAAGGTACAGAGAAAGCATCTATTAATCTCTACTTTTACTCAGTTGGGTTTACTCAATGTACAAAGACAAAAGTGGAAAGAAGCAGAACAATGGTTTAATAATGCAGTAAAAATTGGGGAAAAATCGAGCGACGTTGTTCGTTATGTACAAGCATTAAAGACTCGCGGAGATTGCTTTGTAGCACAAGGAAAGTTACCAGAGGCAATAAAAAGTTATAAGACGGCTCTGGATATCTCGGAAGAGCATGATCTATTTGACGTAGCACAGGAGATGATTGTAAAATTGATGCAATCCTACGAACAGACAAAAAGTTCAGATTTAAATGGTCTGATGGAGCGATTATATCGAATTACGGTTGAATTACGAAGCGGAGGTGAACGTTATATGCGTAGAGTAGTAGAACATGAGCCACCAGATTCATAAGTAGAGTAGGTCGATAGAAAACGAGGAGTTCTGAGAGTGTTGCAGGGCTTCTCGTTTTTTGTTTTCTAGATAAAGTTAGATTATTAGAATAAAAAGACACATTTTTCTGCCGTATACATAAATATTATGTAGGCTTATTTTTAGATATAAGAGTATATCTAATCATTAAAGAGAAAGTAATAGATACTATTGAATAGATTGATTAAATAAAAACAGACTTGTGTATATGTTATGTAGATATAAGTTAACCTAATTATGAAAGAGAGAACACAGGGCGATTAAATGATAGAATATGTTTTTACAGAAAATATACTGAATATATATAACTATTGGTATTAGAATAATGTGATATCTCCTTGTATTAATGAGATAAAGTATGGGCTATAGACAAATGACAGGTCGAGTTTCGCTTCACAAGCTTTGAGATAGTCTTACTTTGATTGATCTGAGGAACTTTCTAGAGGTAGGATGTAGAGGCTAGTACTTTTACAGGAGGAGATTTAGAATAAGTGGAAAACATTATATGGGTCTACGTTAGTAATCTTATTATTTTATTGATTTCATACAGTATTTCCGACAGGTTTTTGGATGTTGTTATAAAACTTGTGAGAATAACTAATCTCACATCATATTATCTAATTTTTGTTTTTGCTACAAAGTTTCTATGGATCTCTAGAAATTCTCTTGCTGATTTAATGGTCTTTTTGACTTTTTATCTATTAATGGAGCTAGCTGCGAGAAGCAAAAATCTGTTTGATCGAATTTTAGTAAAATGGAAAATTGTTTCATGGTATAGCAATTTTTTAAATATGAAACTATTTGATAAATATTTGCTTACTATGTATAGGATCTTAGCTGGATTAGCTGGGATAAGATTCTTATATCTAATTGGTTCTATTCTTTTTAAAAAATACTATCCACATCATTATTTTTCTCCTGAAGTAGATGCATCGATACTTAGTACTATCGGCTCAGTTATGACTATTAGTATTACCCTTATTGTAACTTTTTACTTTAACAAACAAACGCAGATGGCGATGATTGAGCAATCACGGGCAAATTTAAAGGAACGTGTAATTGAAAAGAGAATACAGGTGTATCCTGAAATAGAGCAATCCATTCAGGATGTTGTTAGAAAGTATCTTTTTATTCCGTTTAAAAACGGTTACGATGAATGGATAGATAAAGTAGAAGCATTAAGAAGCTTATTTATTGAAAATAAGTATTATTTGTCTAAACCTTTTAGAGGTCACATAAAAGACATGTTAGATTGTTGCGAACGTATTATGGAAGATCAGCAAAAAAATAATATATATGAAGTACATTTCCCAATTCATGAAAGATTAAATACGATTGCTGGACTTTGTCAGGAGGAAATAGAAAAATCACTTGATTTAGCTGCATTGGTAGACATAGACTAAGCTACTAAATGCAAAATTTTACATTGGATCACTTGTGTATACTGATAAATTTCTAGTAGATGGCGCATATAAATCCTTCTTGTAATCCCGCCTTTATTAAAGTCAATTCGAAAAGAGGACCAATATTTAATCCCCCTTCAAGTGGACTGTTTTGCAGATCTGAGGGGGGATTATTTTTTGTTTTATATATAGATTGCAGAGCTCTCGTTTTTATTTGTCTTACTAGCGTAAGATATAACTCTCTTCATTATTTTTGGTGGGTTGTCCATTCTTCAAAATCCTATTGCCTTGTTTGATTGAACAGTTACAACGAAACAGCAAATAACGTTTTTTTCGCTTCTTCCATTACCATCATGAGGCGATCAGTGTCTTGGAAAGAGAACGGGATAAATTTCCCGTCTCAAAGTAAAATTAATGAATTCAAAGTCACTATTTAGAAATTCGAAGTACCTTTTGTTGGCAGTTTTTTTAATGAAACCCCGTTCCATCCACAAGAAAAATCAAAATTTCTAATGACTACGTCATATGATTTTCATTCTAGATTGACCCTTCTACTTGCAACTAGGATTATTTTCCAATCATTAGCACATGATATAGGGGATGAAATCCGGGAGGGACTACATATGACTTCGACTAATAAATCATGGAGCCAACCGACTAATCCAGAGCCGCTCTGGAGAGGTATGGTCGACTTGCCAACATACCCATCTCTACAAGAAGGTATAGATACAGACGTGGCGATTATTGGAGCCGGGATCTCGGGGATTACGGCTGCTTATCTCCTGTCACAAGAAGGGCTTCGGGTGACAGTAATTGATTCCAATAAAATCCTCTATGGAACGACTGGGCATACCACTGCCAAAATGACCGCACAACATGACCTGATCTACGATGAACTTTTACAACACATGGGCAAAGAAAAAGCTCAGGCCTATTACCTAGCCAATACAGATGCAATCCAATTTATGCGGAGAACAGCAGAAGACCTATCGATTCAATGCGATATGGAGACACAGGATGCGTATATTTATGCCTATCAGAAGTCCTCTCTGTCTCAGATGGAAAAAGAGATACAAGCCTACTGGTCTCTCGGAATTCCTGGGGAGTATCTTGATCATCTATCTATCCCTGTTTTAGGAGTGGAAGCAGCGATCAAGATGCCAAATCAAGCACAGTTCAACCCGTTGAAATATCTAGCTGGCTTGGTAAAAGAGGTAGAGAAGAATGGCGGGAAGTTTTATGAGAATACCACTGCTAGTTACATAGAAGATGGCGATGAACCAAAAGTAGTGCTTGAGCGTGGTGCCAAGATTTCGTGTCGTCATGTCATTATCGCTTCGCATTTTCCGTTCTATGATAAAGGATTTTATTTTACGAGAATGTATGCCGATCGTTCGTATGTAGGAGCGATCAAACCAAAGCACCCCTATTCTGGGGGAATGTATGTGAGCATTGATACTCCTGGAAGGTCTCTTCGCTCAGTGAAAGTCAACGGAGAGGACTGGATCTTGTTCGGTGGGGATACTCACAAAACGGGACAAGGTGGATCAACTCAGCACTACTATGAGGAAATTGAGCGGTTTGCAGAAGAGACCTTTGGGATTGCCGAGTATGGATGGCGATGGTCGGCTCAAGATTTGCACACCTTGGACAAAGTTCCGTATATTGGGCAGCTAACGGCGGATCGTCCCAATGTTTGGGTAGCGACAGGTTATCGCAAGTGGGGCATGACGCATGGAACTCTCTCTGGAATGATATTGAAAGATTTGATCCTTCAGCGTGAAAATCCATTTGCAGAACTCTATGATCCACAACGATTCCATGCTGATCCAAGCATTCGAAGCTTTATTGTGGAGAACGCAGATGTGGCAGGTCATCTTATCGCTGGGAAAGTTGGGATGAACTTTGAGAAGATCGAGAACATCCAAAATGATCAAGGGGCGATCGTACGAGTTCGTGGAGAACGTTGCGGTGCCTATAAGGATCAAGATGGGAAACTTCATATCGTCGATACCACCTGTACGCATCTAGGTTGTGAAGTGAATTGGAACTCGGGAGATCGTACTTGGGATTGTCCATGTCACGGTTCTCGGTATAGTTATGATGGTAACGTGATAGAAGGACCTGCCAAAGAACCACTCGCCAAAGTAGAGTTAGAGGAACAAGAGTCATAGGAAATGATCTGGACTTTAGGAGATATAAATAAGCACTGAATCCAAATGGACTCAGTGCTCTCTTTTTGGTTGCAATTGGAAACAAAGGATAGTACAATAAATTTTGTGCTATCGCTAGGAAGTTAACATTTTTAAATAATATCCCAACTTTATTATATTGGATAAAAAATGATTTGTCAACAAGTTAGTTCAATTGGAGGGAAGCGGATGGAACAACGTGATCAAGAATGGCAAGTAGAGGAAGCACGAGTAAAACGGGTAGTCGAAAAAGTACGGGAGAAGAACCGTTCACTCGAACAAGAAACTCAATCTGTGCAACGAGATATTGTGCAGATTCGCCGTAATTTCTGGGAAGATGTGACGGTCAACCTAGAGGATTCATCGGAAGCAGCAGAGACAGCGGCTTCGATACGCCAACAAGCAGAGGTGCTTTCAGAACGGGAGAGACGTTACCGTCATGCCCATAAACAATCGGAAGTACTACGCAAACTGCAAAAGTCTCCTTACTTTGGTCGGATAGACTTTCAAGAAACTGGTGACCCCACCTTGGAAAAGATCTATCTCGGGATCGGTTCGTTTTATGATGAGGAGAAAGAAGAGTTTTTGGTCTATGACTGGCGTGCCCCGATCTCCAGTCTCTACTATGACTATCCGCCTGGACCTGCTAGTTACGAGACTCCATCTGGCAAGATTGAAGGAGAGCTAGATCGTAAGCGGCAATTTGTGATCAAACATGGTGAATTAGAAGCGATGTTTGATACAGGAGTGACGATTGGAGATGAGCTACTCCAAGAGATCCTAGGCAAACAGGCCGATGCCAATATGAAAAATATCGTTGCGACGATTCAACGAGAGCAAAACCAAATTATTCGGGATGATCGCCACAAACTGATCGTGGTACAAGGAGTGGCAGGTAGTGGGAAAACATCGGCTGCACTGCAACGAGTTGCCTATTTATTGTATCGCTATCGGGAGCACCTCCGGGCGGATCAAATTGTCCTGTTCTCGCCGAATCCAATGTTCAATAGTTATATCTCTACGGTGCTTCCAGAGCTTGGGGAAGAAAATATGCAACAGACCACGTTCCAAGACTATTTGGAACGGGAGTTGGGTAAAGCGTACCAACTTGAAGATCCGTTTGATCAGATGGAGTTTGTCTTGGGTGATCCCAAAAGACCTGGCTATGATGCTCGTAAAGAGGGAATTCAGTGGAAATCGTCTGGTGTATTTTTCGAGGCTCTGGAGAAGTATTACGATCTATTGGGAACACAAGGGCTACGGTTTCGAGGAATTCGCTTCCGAGGAGAGATTGTCGTATCTGCCAAGGAGATAATGGAGTATTTTTACCAATTAGATCAGACATCCAAGATTTCTCATCGTCTCAGTCTGACACAGAGTTGGCTGCAAGATAAGTTGCGGGAGATCGAAGAGCAAGAATTACCAAAAGCTTGGGTGGAAGACGAGATTCAAAACTTAGATGAATCGATCTATGACCGAGTTCATAAAAAGTTACAAAAGCAGAAGCGCTACTCAGATAACACCTTTGATGATCTCGATCGAGAACAAGCGGAGCTCGCCAAAATTGTGGTCAGACGCTATATCAAACCATTACGAAAATTGGTGGATAGACTAGGTTTTCTCGATTTTCGCAATACGTATCGTCAGCTGTTCTCGCCAGATGGCAAGTGGATACAGCAAGTGACGACAGAAGAACTACCTGCTCATTGGAAAGAGATTTGTCAGCAGACGAAAGACAAGATTGACTCTGGAGCACTCTTTTATGAAGATGCGACTCCGTTTCTTTATTTAAAAGAGCGCTTAGAAGGATTTCGCACCAATACAACCATCCGTCACGTCTTTTTGGATGAGGCACAGGATTACTCTCCGTTTCAATTTGCGTTTATCCGACGCCTATTTCCACGCAGTAAAATGACTGTATTGGGAGATTTCAATCAATCGATCTATGCACATGCAGTTGCGAGTCGAGATCCATTTGCCCCTATTTATGGGTTATTTGAGTCAAATGAGAGTATACGATTTAACTTGCTGAAAAGTTATCGGTCGACGAAGGAGATCATGGAATTTGCTCGTCAAATGGTATCAGGAGGTAGGGAGATTGAGCCATTTGAGCGACATGGACAGAAACCTGTTTGGTATACCATTTCTTCTGAAAAAGAGCGTGTGATCGCCATCGCTCGTCAGATCGAGCGGTTGCAAGGAGTAGGGCGTAATTCTATTGCGGTACTTTGTAAAAATAGCGGAGAAGCCAAACGAATTCATCAACTGCTAACGAATGAAGGCAAGGTAAAAGCACAACTAGTACACAAGCACTCTGCCTCCTTTGATAAAGGAGTGGTCGTGATCCCCTCCTATCTTGCGAAAGGGATTGAATTTGATGCTGTTTTAGTATCGAACGCTTCTGACTATCGAGAAGAGGGAGAGCGGAAGTTATTTTATACAGCCTGTACCAGAGCAATGCATGAGCTACATTTGTTTGCACAAGGTCAAGCCAATCCTTTCTTGCGGGATGTTTCACCTGAAAGTTATGAACGAAGATGAGCTGTCGCTAATTGTTTCATATAGACTAATTAGAGCCTGTTGCATAATTGAGCCTAAAGCCAGAGGCGTGCCTATGTTTAACTTTGATTTATGCAACAAACTATGATTAGATAGGTGTTTTTTGGAGTCAAAGAGGAAAATATCTATCTCCAAATAGAAAAGGTGTATCAATTAGTAACAGTGGTTCGTCCCCATTGTCTAGGATGACTACCTATTCGCTGAGTGTTCAGCCTGAGTTGATTGCGATGGAAGGGTATGATGTAAGAGATCGTTATCGATTGATGTTGTTAGTTTATTTAATCGTATAGATGTAGGTTGGAAAGCACGAAGACATGGAATAGCAAAAGAGAAGAATAGAACATTCATTAAATCGGATCTTGCTGTAGGTGAAGCAAGGTCTTTTTTTGTACATTGTACGGTTGGTTGTATAAGAAAATCTAGCTAGTCTGTGTTACTAATGGATATATAGATAAAAGTCTTTTCAGGCTAAATAGAGATGAGGAGGGATTTGAGAGGTTATTGCGTGAAATGACACGTCCAAATCTCCTATTGTTAGATTTGAACGTTACAACCAAGTCTGTGGATGGACAGAAACTAACTCCACCTCAATGGGATGTATTACTGAGAAGGCTTTTGTATTGAATGATATTATTTATTATAGGTAGTCAGTCTATTTTGATTAGGAGAGAAAAATATGAACAAAGCATCACAAATATATTGGGATGAATTTTGGAAGTCTCAAGGTCAAGAAAAACCAAAATTAGTAAGTTCGTGGCAATTCGGAGCTAATCCCGACCATTTAGCCCAATTAGTAATAGACGGTATTAAAACTGCTACTTGTTCTGGATTGATTTTTTATGAAATGGAAAATGAGCCATTACCTTCTGTTGAGGATTATAGCATTATCTTAAATAGTAAAGACGAACCTTTGGCGATTATCAAAACCGTAGATGTTCAAATAATGCCAATGAACGAGGTTCCAGAGGATTTTGCGGTTGCTGAAGGTGAAGGGGATCGAACTTATCGATATTGGAGAGAAGTCCACGAAAAATTCTTTACTAAAGAATTGAGTAATTTAGGAATGGAGTTTTCAGAAGATATGATGTTGGTATGCGAGCGTTTTACATTAGTCGATGTAAAAAATAAAAGAAAAACCGCCTAGAAAACCTCCAGGCGGTTTTGTGTGTGCTGTTTTCACCACATGTACTGTTATACACTTCACGATCACACTTCTATAGAACATAGATGGTAGTAGAAGATGAGAGTTATTCACCCTCTACTAAGTTAATTTTCTTCCTGTGTGGAATCTTCATTTGTAGTACTATCTTCTTGCCATTCTAATTGAGTTTGTAGCATGGTTTGTACACGTTCTCGTTCTTCCTTGGAGGCAATTTCCCACCAAACTACACGACCTCGTGAATCGTATTGTTGTGGGGTAGTCTTGATCGTATAGGATTCAATATTTGCTTTCGGAATGGATTTGTAGACTGCTCCAATCGAAAGCAAGTCACTTAACGTAAGATTATATGAAAAGTTATTGCCCACTGATTCCGTAATTTTAGGGAATTTACTGATGCCAACTACACTAACTAATTTATCGGTCAAATCAGCTAAAACTTCTTGTTGTCGTTTATTGCGATCATGATCTCCTGTTGTATTATGACTATCTTTTCGTTGTCTCACATAAGCGAGGGCTTGCATCCCGTTTAAGTGGGCAGGACCTTCTTGAAATGAAATATGTTGATGAATGGCAGGTCCTCTAAATGGATATTCAACTTGGACATCTACACCATTCACTGCATCGACTATATCTACAAAACCTTGATAGTTGATCTTGACATAGTAGTCAATGGGGATCTGAAGGAAATTCTCTACCGTTTGGCGGATTACTTCTATTTCGTTCCCTTTTTTTCGACCATATGCTGCGGCTGAATTGATCTTGTCTTTGCCACCTGTCTTCCCAATTGTGACCAAAGTGTCGCGTGGAATACTCACCATTTTGACTGATTTCGTCTTGGGATTGACCGCAGCCACCATCAAGACATCTGGTCTCCACCCATCCTTTTTCTCGTCCGCAGCTTCAATCTGATCAACGCCCATCAATAAAACCGCAAAAGGAGTCTCTTTTGGTTGAACTTCTTGATCTCGCATGTCCGATTTCCCAATGCTGTTATCTTGACCCTTTCCAAAAGCTTGGTACAGGTTATATCCTACATATCCAAGGAACAACAGAAGCAGAATTCCTATAATTGCTAAGATGCGAAACCATTTTTTTCTCTTCTGTTTTTTTTCTTCTAGACGGTCTACTCTTCGAATGATTTGCATCTTCATCCCATCCGATCTATTTACATTTTGTATCTACTTCTTACCCTAACCTTGTCTAAATTTAGCATTAAGTTAAACATAGGTGCACGGCTGGCTTTCCCACTTGTGCCTGTTGAGAGGGATCTGCTTTGGCTACCTATCGAGTCGTATCTCAATAGCGGGAAACCTCTGGCTTTGGGCTTTATGCAACATGGTATAAATCATTCTAACTCGTTCAGAAAACTGTCAAAAGTAATTATTTTCCGGTATAATGGACGTAATTCGACACGGATCGTTTGGATACATCAAGGAGGATTTAAAATTGGCTAGTAAAAGTTCTGGCATTGGCCGAAAAGTGATTCTTCCATTTGGGTTTGCCTTTGCAGGACCACTCTTTTTTATTGGGATTGTCATTATCATCGGTTTGTTTATTATTATTACATCTGGTAATCAGATCGGTACCAGTACCAATATTTCCGCTACTGCTGCAACTCGATCGATCTCTCCGCAAGTATTACGGTTTCAAGGAGAGATCGAAAAGGCAATGCAACAACAACAACTTCCTGCCAATCTATTACCATATATCTTAGCACTTACGATGCAAGAAAGCGGCGGAAACCATGTAGATATTATGCAATCTTCTGAATCGATGTGTAATGGACGCATTGGATGTATTCAGGACCCAGCTACTAGTATCCGTTATGGTATACGTCATTTCAAGTCTGTTTGGGATCAGACTAATTCCAAAGCCAAATCGGCAACCAACCCAGCTGCGAAAGATCCAGAAAATATTCTCAAAATCACACTTCAAAGTTATAACTTTGGTCCGGGATTTGTCGGATATGCCTTCCAGAATGGCGGAGTTTTCTCGGAAAACCTCGCTCGTGCGTTTTCACTGAAACATGCGACACGATCTAGCTGCGGTTGGCGCTCTCCTTATTGTTATGGAGATTATAAATATGTGGAGCATGTGTACCGTTACCTTACAATAAATGACCCTGTGATTACAAATATAAGTAATAGTAATTTAGTAGGTAATAATTCTGCACCCATTACCAAATGGACAGCAGAATCACAGATTGTCGTAGACCCTACTTCACCAAGAGGACGGGTAACACGCCGGACAGCGGACATGTATCGAGAAGTAATCAGTAAAAAGCTCTTTACTACAGAAGGATACCGCTCTGCTTCTTGTTATTCGCCACGTACTTGGGGAGAACATCCCAAAGGGCGTGCTTGTGATTTCGTCTATCAATTCAACCGCCCCGCAACAGGGATGGACTTGTCAGATGGAACCAAATTGGCTAACTATCTTGTTTTAAACCAACAACGTTTAGGAGTGAAATACGTAATTTGGAGCGGGAAAATTTGGCAGGCTAGCGAGCCGGAAAAAGGATGGCAAACATATCGAAGCAGTTTTTATGGTTGCCCGATCGAACCAAGTAAGATGAATAGCTTGTTAAAAAGTAAAGCGGCTAATAGTCTATGGACAGGATGTCACTATGATCATGTGCATGTTTCCATGTATTAGCCACCAAGTAAATAAGGTTGTGAACAAAAAAGGAGACTATTCAAAATAGAATAGCCTCCTTTTTTGTTTTGAAGTTTCTCTCTCTGTATAATAAATCTATTGGACCGCCTTGGATCATTTACCAAATGCATCAATGGAGTGGTTTGAAACAAGATCAGGGAGTATTTTGCAATTATGTACATCATGTTATGGAAAAGGTGAGTGGGAAGAGATGGCAACCGAAAAATTATATTATCAAGATCAATACATGCGGTCTTTTACAAGTAAGGTTCAAAAACTGGATCAAGATGAAAAAGGACGTTTCTATGTAGTGTTAGAAAAAACGGCTTTTTACCCAACTGGAGGTGGACAACCCTATGACACTGGCACACTAAATGGTGCTCGTGTTTATGATGTGGAGGAAGTGGAAGGGGAAATTCGACATTACATAGAGGAGCCTATTAAGAGTCAGGTACATAACGAGTACGTTGGAGAACTAGACTGGAATCGACGTTTCGATCATATGCAACAACATGCTGGCCAACATATTTTATCAGCAGCATTTGAAAATGTTTATGGTTATAAAACCGTTAGTTTCCATTTAGGGAAAGAAGTTTGTACGATAGACCTCAATATAGCAAATTTGACGGATGAGGAAGCAAGTCAAGTAGAGGCAGTGGCAAATAACATCATCCTGGAGAATCGCTCTATCGATGCGAAGTGGGTAACACAGAGGGAGCTTGAGCATTTTTCTCTGAGAAAGGAACTATCCGTATCCGAAAATATTCGTCTAGTAATTATTCCAGACTTTGATTATAACGGTTGTGGTGGAACACATCCCAACTCAACAGGACAGGTCAGTTCAATCAAAATTTTACATTGGGAAAAGCAAAAGAAACATATTCGCGTTTACTTTGTGTGTGGAAATAGAGTGTTAAAACAGCTACATGAAAAACAGAAGGTCATTCAAAGTTTAACTACTATTCTCAATGCCCCACAAGAACAAATGAAGGAAGCAGCAAATCGGGTCTTACAACAAACAAGAGATCTCGAAAAAACAGTGGATGAATTAAGAATGAAGCTGATCGATCATGAAGTAAATGCATTCATCGACAAAGCGCAGTTACATGGTGACTTCAAATTAGTCAAAGCCATCTTTCTAAACCGCCCGATTGTAGAAGTACAGCAACTGGCAAAAACGATTACCATGAAAACGAACGATATCCTAGTGGTTTTTATAAATGAAAATGAAACCAAGTTACAACTAGTTTGTACGAGAAGTAATGAGTTGAATATCAATATGAATCAGTTAGTAAAAGGCATTTTACCTATTATAAATGGGAAAGGCGGAGGGAATACATCATTTGCCCAAGGGGGAGGAGACAAGATCGTTTCAGCAGAGCGATTAATGGAAGAGTTGATGAAATTGCAGGTGTGAGGGGGATCAGTATTGAGTAATGATGGGATTGTAGAATTGGATGGATTTAAATTAGCATACAGTATAGAAGGAAATGGAGAACCTGTACTTGTAGTTGGCAGTAAGGTTTATTATCCTCAGCTATTTTCTAAACAGCTAAGAAAACAACTGAAGCTAATTTTTATTGACCATAAAGGTCATGTAAAGCCATCACGAGATTTGAAACCAGAGGACTATACATTAGACCGGATTTTAGAAGATATCGAAATGATGAGAGAAAAACTTTGTTTAGAGGATTTTGTTATACTAGGACATTCAGGAAATGCATTTCTTGCTTTAGAATATGCAAAAAAATACCCCTCTTATGTTCGAAAAGTTGTTTTATTGAACTCAGCCCCTACAAATAGCCAAGAACGACAAGAACAGAGTATTTCTTTTTTTAACCAAACCGCAAGTCCAGAAAGAAAGAGCAAGTTTGAAAAAGATATCGCTTTATTAGCAAACGATATGGAAAAAGAGCCAGAAAAACGATTTGCTCATATGTGTATTCGAATGGGTGCACATAGCTTTTATGATTCCACATTGGATGCTACTCCCATGTGGAATGGTGTGTACACAAATATGCCAGTCATCGATTATTTATGGGGAGAAGTTTTTGGGAAGCTTAATATGATCGAGTCTTTAACTAACTTTGAGAAACCGGTGTTCCTTGGATTAGGGAAATATGATTATTTGGTTGGTCCCAGTTCATTATGGGACTCGATTGAGGGAAAACTTTCAAATGTAACAAAAGTGATTTTTGAGCGTAGTGGTCATAATCCCATGTTGGAAGAACCAGATTTATTCGATTCTCATTTAATCAAATGGATACAAGAAGATAGAAGGTAACACCAAAAAGACTAGCAATTTTTGATGCTAGTCTTTTTGGTGTTTATTTAAATAAGTTTATTTTTGCTTCGATTTTCCCTTGATCATTAGCTATGTTAATTTGTCCATGCTCCACAGTGTAATTGTTCACAATCTGTTTTACTGTTTCTACGGGTAAATCTAATGATAACTCCTTTTTTATCAAACTGTGAATCATGTAGAGTTCTTTCTCCAGAAAGTTATGAATTAATATATCATGATTTGATTTGTGATCATAAAATTGAGTTAGCCCATAAGCTTTCATCAATTCTTTTATTGGAGTAAGGATTCTATTTGCGTCAAGGTAGAGCATAAGTTGGTATTGAAAGTTGGGGAGCTCTTTCTTAGACATATAGCTGTTATAAAGATCTCGTTCATGGAAAACTCCGGTTTGTACAAGATGTTGCATGTCATAGAGCGTTTTTTTATTAAGTATTTTCTCTAAAACAGTCCGGGTTTTTTTATGACTGTGTAGAAATTGGTTGTACTCTTTTAAATTACCTTTCCAAGTTGACCAACTGCTTTTTAACAATTTTGTATATAACCGTAAGTACTCTTCTAAAAGATATTTTGGATCTTCTTCTTTTGTTCCTTTTAGTTGTCTTATTGGATAGATCATTTTTTTATCACATTGAGTATATAGAGGGCATGTGGGACAACGAAATGGAAAAACAGGAATAACTCTGTTTGTTTTCCCATTATTAATTTCATCTAGTAGCTTAAACATAATTTTTTCCGCTTTCACCATTTTAGAACTTCCATACTCATAGGAATGAATATTACTAGAAGTATTTTTTCCATAATCGATTTTCCCTAAAACTTTGTGTCTAGGAAAATGTAGTTTAATTAAATAAAGGTAGGCAGACAAAACGATTAAATCAGAGTATCTGGAGTTGGGTTGATAGCTAGGAGGACTTTGCTTTTCTTCTGTTCGTGCAAGGGTAAAAACGATAGACCCATTTTCTAACTTTATTTGAGAGATCTCACCGTAAAGAGGTTTTTGGTAGGAGACATCGGCTAGTAGAAGGGTATCATTATCTTTTATTTCTTCTGCCTTAATTTGAGAGAAACTTAGTTTTCGGATCAAACTTTTTTTCTTGAGTGATCGGTATAGTTCTATACATCTATTAAAGAAACTCTTCTTTTGTTGCTTTTTCTTTTTTTTCGTAGGCTTTTGTTCTTCGAATAATCTCTCTAGAAATTCATTTTGCTTTTGTCGTTTTATGTAACGCTCACGTTGTGCACTAATATCAATCAACTTGTTGTGACTTTCTCGATTTTGAGACCAATATTCCTTACAAAACAAATAGTCTTCTAATTGCTTTATATTTATCAATTTCTATAATCACTCCTTAAATCTGAAAATAAAGATCGAGTCCATCTTTTACTGCACTAACCATGCCAAACAGAGTAGCAGATAGTTGGAGTTCTGGTGCTCTTTGTTCTAGAAAAGAGCGGAATCTCCCAACTCGTTTCTCGCTAAGATCATCCTCTTGTAGATCTGAGATCATATCTTCTGTCCGAATTGCTAGTTCGCTTTTAGTACTATCGGAGATAACCTTGTCTTTTTGAACAGCGTCTAGTAGTTTTTCCAAGACACTCAGTAGATCTTTTTGAGTTGTATTCTCTGATGTATGGATCGTCATTTCGCCCTTTGCAGTACCCTGATCATTTGCAATTACAAACATTCCTTGTTTTAGGTTATATTGATTCGATTTGCTATTTGTCATCTTTACCTCCTAAATTATAGAATGCAAAATAAATTTTATCATAAAAATATTTAGAATAGGTAAATAATATATTTGATAGGAAAGTAAAAAAGACGGATATCTATATATCCGTCTTATCCTTTATTCGATTTCCATCTGAACACCCAACCTATCTAAATCTAACTCCATGCTCCGATAAGAAACACCCTGCACGTTCATTACATTACCTACAAATCCTAGCAAACGATCCCGATCTTCCATAGTGTTGTAAAAGCAGAGGATGGTTGGTCCAGCACCGCTTAGAGCTGTTCCGATCGCTCCATGTTGGGTTGCCTCGTTCAATATATCGAGTAAGCCAGGTACGAGTGGTGCTCGGTATGGTTGGTGAAGCCGATCTCTCATCGCTTGGCTAAGTAGATCCAGTCTACCTTGTGCCAAGGCGGCTACTAGCAAACTACTACGACCAACATTATAGAAAACATCTTGTTTGGTATAAGTATCAGGCAAAACGTTTCGTGCTGTTTCGGTCGACAACGGATAGTCCGGTATGACCACTAATGTTTGTAATCCTGCTGGTGGTTCGAAACGGACATATGGTACAGGTGCTCCGTCTTCTTCTGGCATCGTTGCGACCATGATCCCACCGAACATAGACGCTCCAACGTTGTCGGGATGACCTTCTATTTGGGTAGCCATCGCAAACAATTGTTCACGAGTGAATGGTTCGTTTGCTAAATAATTAGCGGCAATAAGTGCACCCACAATTGCTGCTGCGCTACTACCAAGGCCTCGAGTCAATGGAGCTTCACTAGATGCTCTGATAAAAAGCTCTGGAACGGCATGTCCAGCTTTTTCGAACAAGCTTGCTGCCACTTGATAAAGCAAGTTGCTTTTATCCGTGGGAGTTCCTTGTAACTCTTTTCCTACCAATTCTATTTTGAATTGATCCGTGATCTTCATTTCAACAGTGGAATATAACTGAAAAGCCATCCCGAGTGTATCGAAGCCTGGTCCAAGATTGGCGGTACTAGCGGGAATCGTTACGCGAACCAACTTGCCGTTCATGATGACAAATCTCCAACATGTTCATCAATCAGGGCCATTACAGCTGAACGTGTAGCGGGCACTGTACGTGGTTCTTCTCCAACTAGTTTCAAGGCGATATTTGGATCTTTTAATCCGTTACCTGTCAACACACAAGCGATTGTTGCCCCTTCCGCTAACTTTCCGCTCTCTCGAAGTTTGATGATCCCAGCTAGTGATGCAGCGGATGCTGGTTCGCAAAAGACACCTTCGGATTTAGCCAAGAGTTGGTAAGCATGCAGGATTTCTTCATCTGTAACACTGTCTACAAGCCCATTCGATTCGCAAATGGCATTTTTTGCCCCTTCTTTGCTTGCCGGATTGCCTATTCGAATAGCAGTAGCGATCGTCTCCGGATTGGGAACAGGTTTACCGTGTACCAAAGGAGCTGCCCCAGCCGCCTGAAATCCAAACATTTGTGGCAATTGAGATATTTTCCCGCTAGCTTGATATTCTTTGAATCCTTTCCAGTAGGCAGTAATGTTGCCGGCATTTCCTACTGGAATGGCAAGAATGTCTGGTGCTTTGCCAAGTGCGTCGCAAATTTCAAAGGCTGCTGTTTTTTGTCCCTCAATTCGGTACGGATTTACGGAGTTTACTAGTGTAATTGGCTCATTCATGGTGATCTCGCGCACAATCTGGAGTGCTTCATCAAAGTTCCCATCAATGGCTATTACTTCCGCCCCATACGCAATTGCTTGAGCTAATTTTCCCAAGGCAATGTTACCGCTCGGAATCAAAACAATACAACGCAGACCAGACCTTGCAGCGTATGCAGCGGCAGCAGCGGAGGTATTGCCAGTAGAGGCGCACATAATCGTCGTACTACCTTCTTCGATCGCTTTGGCTACAGCCATTACCATTCCTCGATCTTTAAATGAACCTGTCGGGTTCAGACCTTCGTATTTGACATACAGATGAACCCCTAGTTGTTTAGATAAGTTAGGTGCATGAATCAATGGGGTGTTTCCCTCATGCAAGCTGATATGCGGTGTTTGCTCTGTTACAGGGAGAAATTCTTGATAGCGAGAGATAATTCCTAACCGACTACTCAATTTTTGTCTCCTCCTTCTACGTGATAGTAGCTTTTAACTTCGGTCACAATCTCCATCTGCTCCATGTGTTTCAATACATGATCCATATCCAATTTAGAAGCCATGTGAGTAACCATAATAATTTCGGCTTGAGCTCCTTCGTTTAATGGTTGTTGAATCACTTGTTCTAATGAAATATTTTCGTTTGCCAAAAGCTGAGTAATTTGTGCCAGAACCCCTCTTTGATCAGCAACAACGATGCGGAGAAAATATTTAGATAGTTTCTGACTATCATCTTTGAGTATTTGTTCTTTATATGGTGCGATCATTCCGTGACCATTCACTCCCAGTTTCCTGTTTTTTACGACTGTCACTAGATCAGATACAACTGCCATCGCAGTAGGTAACTCACCAGCCCCTGGTCCATAGAACATCGTTTCCCCGACTGCTTCCCCATGAACATACACAGCGTTATAGACCCCATTCACAGACGCCAATGGGTGAGACTTTGGTACCATCGTTGGTTGAACACTCACTTCGATTGCATCTTTATCACGTTGGGCCAGTCCGATTAGTTTCATTTCATACCCCAATTGCTTACCATAGGCGATATCTTCCTTGTTCACTGAGCTGATCCCTCTGACATCGACATGTTCCAGCTTGATGGGAACATGGAACCCAAGAGTAGCTAAGATCGCCAATTTTCGGGCTGCGTCGAAACCTTCTACATCGGAGGACGGATTCGCTTCTGCATATCCCAAAGATTGGGCCTCTTTCAGGACATCTGCATAATTACTACCTTCTTGACTCATTTTGGTTAGAATGTAGTTGGTTGTTCCATTCACGATTCCCATCATTTTCGTAATACGATCAGAGGAGAACCCTTCCACCAACGCACGAAGAATAGGAATACCACCGGCAACACTCGCTTCATAAAAGACGTCACATCTATTCTCTTGTGCTTTTTGTAAAATCTCGCCACCGTGCAAAGCCATCAAGTCTTTGTTTGCTGTGACGATGTGTTTGCCTCTCTCCAGTGCTCCCAGTATGTATTCTTTCGCTGGAGAAACCCCTCCGATCACTTCGACGATAATATCAATGTCTGGATCGTCAAGCAGTTCATTCGGATCGGTCGTGACTAAATGGTCCATCAATGGGATATTCCGATATTTTGCTGCATCCTTAACTAAAATCTTTTGGATTTTGATTGCGAAACCTGCCTGCTTTTGTAAGTCTTCCTGATGGGCCTGAATGAGACGGACTACACCCGTTCCTACAGTGCCAAACCCCATTAATCCTACTTTTATCATCTGCTTGTCCATGTCTGTTCCTCCTTGTCTCTGTCTATCCACGCCCGACAATGATTGCTTTGCGTACACCAGATAATTGTTGCAATCCTTCTAAGAACTCTGTGGTGGTGATCTTCAGATGTCCCATATCAACTGACAACGAAATATTGGCGATCCCTTGCAAAGGAATAGTTTGATTGATTGTCAATACGTTTCCGCCTTGATCTGCTACATAGGCGAGAACTTTGGAAAGGTATCCAGACTGGTGATCTAATGAAAAAGTGATCGTCATGATTTTTTCGCTCATCATGGAGTTGAATGGAAATATAGCATCTTTGTATTTATAAAAAGCACTGCGGCTTAATCCTACTCGTTCCACCGCATCGTTCACCGTATCGACTTCACCGGACTCTAACAATCTCTTTGCTTCTACCGTTTTAGCTATAGACTCTGGTAGCATATCGGAGCGAATTAAGTAGAATTTTTCTTCTTGGTTCATATGTGTCCTCCTGAAGTAGACATATGTTTATTTATAGAGGACATGATAACGGATAAAATCCCTCATGACAATTGTTATCCTAAATATGTTTTTATTCCGTTTATTTCAACTAAACTTATTAATAAAGAAAAAAGAACACCTTCAAATGAATGATACAAGGTGTTCATGAATTCTCAATTTATTTTTTATTCGAAGTATACAATGTTAGTCTATAATATCTTTGTCTAGCACAATTCCATCACCAGTCTGCCATAGTAAACTTCACGGAATTTTTCTTGGAGGTTACTATGGCGGACTGGATTCTCAGTTCGCTAATTTATCAAAAGGAGTGATCTGAGATGATGAACGAATTGGTAATGTTGCTATTGGTTGGAGTAATTATTTCTGGGAAATTTCTGTTAGAGGATGTCATGAAAAGGAAATATTTCATTGGTTACAAAGGAAAGCATTCTAAAATGAAAAAAATGTTATTTGTAATCTTTGCTCTGTTATTCTTTTTCATGTTATTACTATCTATGATTTTCACAATCTAATAAGTCAGCTAGACGAGATCAACTCATTTTTTGAGTTGATCCTTTTATTTTATTTCACTCTCAAGCTCCGCTCCAAAGACCTGTTGTATTTGGTCGCAATGTTCGTATGTATGGCTATCCCAAAGAAAAGGCATTCCTTCATTTTAGAAGGGATGCCCTTTTCTTTGGGATTAGAGATTCTCTGGAAGACCGGGACTATATTCGATCGGGAGTTCTGGCAATTCAGGAACAGGAAAGCCGGCAGGCGGTTCCACTATGGAAAGCTCTCCACCATGTCGGCTTGGAGCTGGTCCTTGGAAAATTTCACTGATTCGAGTTTCATCTAAGCGGAAGTTAAATTGAATATGGTGGAAGCCCCTGTCTATGTACTTCCGACATTCTGGGAACCGAGTGATATCATAATCTGGAATAGGTAATACTTTACCCCAGTTTACTCCTAGTGTTTCGAGTGCTTTTGCAAATGCATTTTGATGTGCATTATCGCGAACGATTAAAAAGGCCAACGTTTCACGGAATGTTTTGTTGGAACTCATTTCATAGATTCGTGATTTTTGCAGTACGCCTGTCGATTCTAATACTAGGTTATCAAGCAAATCGCTGATTAAATTTCCATGGCTGTATACCCAAGATCCATTCCACGGATTTTGGGCAGCATCGAAAGGCAAAGAGCTTTGCGCACCAATAATGTAGTGATGAGGGTTTGCTTCTCTAGCTGCTTCCCGCAAAGGAACGGTTGTTCCATCCTTTTGTGCCGCTTCCCCTGATCCATTTAAAAGTTGGTTGATCGTATGTTGAACAAGTTCCACATGACTAATCTCTTCGATAAAAATCCCTTTTAAAAGATCGCGGAACTGTTTCGCTTTTCCACGAAAATTGGAACTTTGAAAGAAGAATTGCATCATCGTGCGCATTTCCCCAAATCGACCACCTAATATTTCCTGTAGGACCTTTGCAGCTTGTGGGTCTGGTTGGTCAGGGACCATTTCATTGATGAGTAGTTCTTTATAATAAAACATGGAGTACCTCCTTTGGTATATAACAGCAAGTTAAGTTTTCCAATTACTTTGTCTTCATATACATTTAGGTACTACGAAGAATCTAGTACTCCATTTTTCTTTATAATGGAGGTAGGGAGACAATCAACTAGATAAACACAGAGGAGGGATTTAGTGAAACGATTTCTGATCGTAATGTTAATCTTGGTTGCAATAATAGGATTGGGTGTTTGGTACCTAGTAGGGGAAGGTTATGTCAGTTGGGAAAAGAAAGAGATTCGCGAGTTCCGTTTGCCAGATAAACAAGCGAAGAATATCCTGAACATTTCTGCAAAATATGATATCCCATGGTATTATCTAGCAGCTTGGGAAGAGGAGAAATATGATTACACCCAAACGACTTCTCAAGAGTTGGAAAAAATAGCGAAAGCATGGAGAAGTATATTGGGCGAACAAGAAGCGACTGAAAAAAATCTGCGGGAGGTTATGATACAAGAACAATCGCAAGCAAAAGTGGAAAAGGTGTTTCAAATTGCGGATGCATATCAGTGGCAGGCAGAACCTTTGACGCAGAAATACGCTTTTCCATTTGCCCCGGATGTCCGGAAAAAAGTCTCCTATAGTAACAGTTGGGGCGATCCACGCAGTTTTGGAGGAAAACGGCAACATGAGGGAATTGATCTATTTGCACCTATGGAAACTCCACTAGTGGCTGTTACAAAAGGGAAAGTCGTCAAAAAAGGTTGGAATACCTTAGGTGGTTGGACGGTCACAATTCAGGACGAAGAACATCCCCAATTTTTTTATTACTATGCTCATCTTCATCATTACCCTGAAGGTCTAGAACAGGGAGATATCGTTACGAAAGGGCAAGTAATTGGATACGTAGGAGATAGTGGCTATGGTCCAGAGGGTACGACTGGGAAATTCGCACCACATTTGCATTTTGGAATGTATGTCCGATCAGGATATATCGCACTTCAACGAGAAGCTGTTAATCCCTATGTATTTTTACGAATGTGGGACCCAGACCCTAAAAAGTAACTTGTATAGCATGTCTACCCACCTCTGCACATATAGCTAGAGAAAGACAAGCTCGTCGGCGGAGGGGAGACAATTGGCCAATATATATGACCAATGGGGGCTGGCAAAAGAAGTAGGCTTACGAACAAAATGTGTTCGAACCAGACAAGCAATAACATGGAGTCAGAAGAGAGTATCCTTGACTTTTTGTGGAAAGCGGGGATACCAAAATTGACTTTTTTTAGCTATGTTCTGTTAGGACTATCCCTTGCTGTGCCAGTTGGCACGCTTACCATCGAAATGGTGAAAAGAGGTATACGGTTTGGTTTTTTTCACAGTTGGGTGGTAGGAATTGGAGGGATGGTAGCAGACCTCATCCTGATGACTCTAATCTATGCGGGAGTTGCCCAATTTTTAGTTACAGAAACTGCCAAGCTTTTTTTATGGAGTTTTGGGTTTATCACGTTGCTCTATATCGGATACGAAAGTATTCGCGATTCTTCCCAAACGGTCCTGATCAGTAGCTTTCAAGAAGAACCTCTGTGGAAATCATTTATGACTGGTTTTACGATTACACTAGCAAATCCAATAAATATCATTTTCTGGATTGGAATCTATGGATCTGTTTTGGCGAGCGCGATGACCAAAGTGAGCTTCCAGCAATCGTTACTATACTCTAGCGCCATTTTCTTAGGCGTAGCTTTGTGGGATTTGTTTGTGTCAGGAGTAGTTCATTTTAGCAGACAAGCGATGAACGCAACTTTTGTTCGTATATTATCTATTGCAGCAGGTTGTTTTTTGATTGGATTTGGCTTTTATTTCGGATATCAAGTTATTCAGGCTCTTTTTGTCTAAGAAGGGCCTTTTTCTATTCCTTCCTATCTTATTCTGTATGTTTCTCTCTGAATTGCAAATGCTGAAAGTATTATTGTAAAGCGGAGAGAGCCATGCAAACTTTTACGAAAACAATTGAAAAGATATCTGATTTTATCTGGGGTTATCCCATGATCCTCTTGCTTCTTTTTTGTGGAATCTTTTTTACCTTCCAATTAAAATTCCTACCTTTTCGTTATGCCAAGGTAGTCTTACAAGAGACAGTAGGGAAGCTGTTTTCTAAACAAGAAAAAAGTAAATCAGGAACCTTATCTCCATTTCAGGCATTTACTACTTCTCTTGCGAGTACTGCAGGAGCTACAAATGTAGTTGGAGTACCTGTGGCGATTGGATTTGGCGGACCTGGGGCGCTTTTTTGGATGTGGATCGTGGCACTTATTGGGATGTCGCTTATTTATGCAGAGATCGTCCTAGGGATAAAATTCAGAGAGAAGAATGAGAAGGACGAGTGGGTTGGAGGACCTGTTTATTATATGCAAAAGGGACTTCACTGGAAGATCCCAAGTATCATCTATGCGACAGGACTTATGTTTGAGGTTTTTGCGAGTTCGATGGTACAAGCGAACTGTTTTTCTAAAATCGTTACTAGTTCCTTTGGTTGGTCGAAACTAATGGTAGGGATTGGACTAGCTATTTTAGTTGCAATCATGGTATTTGGTGGAGTTCAGCGAATCGGAAAAGTAACGGAAAAATTGCTTCCATTTTTGGTACTGGTTTATGTTGGTTTGACGGGATATATCATTTTTACTCTCCGTGATCAGATTCCGGAAACGTTTGGGCTCATTTTTCAGCATGCCTTTACCAAAACAGCACCGATTGGACTGTTTGCAGGAGCGGGTATCGTGCAGACAATCCGATGGGGTATGGCGAGAGGATTGTATACCAGTGATGCAGGAATGGGAAATTCGGCGATTGCCAATGCCACAGCTGAGGTAGAATATCCGTCACAGCAAGGTTTTTGGGGAATTTTCGCCGTATTTATTGATACGATTGTGATATGTTCGTTATCAGGATTAGTTGTTATTTTGTCTGGTGAATGGCAAAGAGCGAAATCAGAAGAAGCACAAGCAATGATTCTACAAACTTTTAGCAAGGTGTTTGGAGAGTTTCCAAGCCAAGTAATTCTCTCGTTTATGATTGGACTATTTGCAGTTGCTACGATTGGAGTTATTATCTATTACGGTGAAAAACAGGCAGAATTTCTGTTCTTCCCCAAAGCAGGCTACATTGCTAGATTCTTTTATCTTGGAGCAGTCGTGTTAGGGTCGATTGGAGCATTGGAGTTTTGTTGGAAACTAGTTGATCTCGTTCTCGTATTGGTCGTAGTCCCTAATGTATTTGCCTTGATGTTCTTATATAAACACGTAAAAGAAGAGACAGATCGTTTCTTGGACTATCAAAAGACGAAGCCAAAAAAAGGAACACCAAAAGCTCAGACCTGATATAAGGATCTGAGCTAAATATTTGTCTTTTAGAGCATGTTGCATAATGAACCCAAAGCTAGAGGTTTTCCCCTTTTGAGATGCGACTATGAGCGATAGGGAGCCGGAGAGATCCCTCAGACAAGTAGGACAAGCAGAAGCGGGAAACTAGTGGCGTGCCTACGCTTAACTTGGATTAATGCAACTAGCTATTAGTTATATAAATAATACTATTAAGATATTTTATTTGTTGTTCATATTTCATCTTTTAAGTGTTTCTTTGACATAATATTGAAATAAACCCAAAAAAACCCGGAGACAAGAGCGATGAACCCAAATCCACCAAAGACATCGAATTTGGATGAGAAGAAACCGAACCCCAGACCTGTGAAAATCAATATGGCATTCAGCCCCAATGACTGAAATGAATCGATGGTTGCCCGCATGGAAGACTCAGTTCGATGATGCAAATACCCGGTTGTAAGGGGTTCGACTACACCTGAAAATAGGCAGATGAGCAAGATTGCCACCAAACCAATATCGTCTTTGACGATTGATATACAGAAAAAGCCTCCTGCAAAAACTAGGGTTACACAAGAGAGTATCGTTCTGTAACGGAATCGTCTTTTTATTAACGGAACGATGAAGTTTCCAGGCAGTCTTAAGATCATCATGGCTGCCGAAAATAACCCAAAATATAAGATGGGAAACTCCAATCTGTTTAGGTAGAGTTGCCAGAACTCGTCCATGAAGCTAAGAGTTGCACCAATCATCATACCAGAGAGTACGACCAGACAAATGTCTGGACACTTTCTAAAAAAGGTAATAGAAGCGATTAGATACTCTCTCATTTTGATCGGTTGTTCTGATGTACTTTTCACAGTTGGTTCTATTAACATCATCGAAACATACAAGGCCACCATCATGCTAACTATCGATATCCAATAGTTCAGCTCTAGATCATATCGATTTGCCAAATAACTCCCGCACAATGCCGCTATGATCGCAGATATCAAATCACATGCTGACAATCGACCTAGATATTTTTCAAAATGATGTTGCTTCCCGTCTTGCATTAAGGAGTCATACAGAAGAGCGTTTTCAGATCCACTGCTTGCTGAACGGGCGACTCCTGCCAAAAATATAGCAACTGCAAAGTGCCAGAATTCTGTTGCGAATACCAACATCAGAAGCATGCCACATTCCAACAGAGCACTTAGTACGATCATTTTCTTTCGTCCCCATTTATCAGCGATGATGCCTGTTGGAACCTCAAGCAAAACAACCGTAATAGCAAAAATAATCTCGGTATATACAACTAGTTGAATCGTCATACCCTTTTGTTCCCAGAATAATCGTTCAATCACATATGCTGGTATTAGATTGTAGAAAAACCGAACGACGTATAGTTTCCAAATGTTAGCTTCATAATCCATTATTAAGCTCCGCTCCTTTTGATTGATTGAAATGTACCAATCAAAATAGGAGGTGCTCGTGAACGATGTAACTCACTAGATTAGCAGGGAGGTCTTGCATTTGTCAGCATGTCTTTCCTCCTCTTCCATTTACCGTACTTTTCAGATTATTATAGTGTAACACGATGGTAGTTGATAGAGGGACTCGTTCACTCGCAAAATGGATTTGCCTATTATCAATTCCTTTCAAAGGAAACAATGAGAATCCCATTTTTTGTTGAAATGTATTATAATGTTTTATTAAGATATTCTCTGTCACAGAAAAAGGAGAGTTGTATGAGCGAACTAGAGAAACCGATGACGCAAGAATCCATAGTGCTAATTGAGCGTCTACTTCGTGAAGTGAGTACGATCGTGAAGCGAAAAGGACGCGAGATACTGACCCGATTTCCAATAACGCAGCCACAGTTTTCCGCACTCATTTGGTTATATGAAGAGGGCGATCTTACTATTGGCGAGCTAAGCCAAAAGATGTTTTTGGCATGTAGCACGATGACTGATTTAGTCGATCGAATGGAAAAAAATGAATTAGTTGCACGGGTGCGTGATGAACGGGACCGTAGAGTAGTTCGTATTCATATGCTTTCTAAGGGGAAAGAAATTATCGATCAAGTATTAGAGGCTAGACAAGCATACTTAACCAAGATGATTGGTTCCATTTCTGAGGCAGAAGCTATTCGGATTACGAAGATGTTGACTCAATTACACGAACAAATGAATAAATCCTAATAATTCGGCCCCCTTCCTGAGAGAAGTAGAAGGGGGCATTTACTTTTGGATTTACATATCATAAGGCAAATCAACCATGATATAGGTGAGGACAGATGGGACGAGATAGGAGATGACGTTACCAGATGAAAATAAACCCGATCGGAGTAATTGATTCTGGAGTTGGCGGGCTTACCATTGCCAAAGAGATCATGAAAAAACTACCACAAGAAACAATCTATTATTTCGGAGATACTCTTCGTTGTCCCTATGGTCCGAGACGGATGCAGGAGATTCAGTCTTTTACGTTAGAGTTAGTTTCGTATTTATCCCAATTTCCATTAAAAGCATTGGTCATCGCTTGTAATACTGCAACGGTAGCAGCGTTGGAAGCAGTACAAAAAGCGATATCGATCCCGGTGATTGGGGTAATTCACCCTGGTTCGAGAGCTGCCGCTAAGGTGACCCAAAGCAGAAGAGTAGCGGTAATTGGAACGAAAACAACAATTGACAGTCAAGCATATGTTCGAGCAATTGCCAAAGTAGACCCAAAGATTCACGTTTTGGGATCTGCTACTCCCAATTTGATACCTTTAGTAGAAAGTGGTCAATGGGATGGGCCGATGGCAAAAAGGGTAATCGAAGATGAGTTACAAGAGCTACAAGAGCAGGAGTTTGACACTTTGGTGTTAGGTTGTACGCATTTTCCTTTGATTGAAAACTTAATTCGAGCTGTGTTAGACCCAGCAGTACAGATTATTAGTCCAGCAGAAGAAACAGCAATTGATTTGGAGATGGTCTTAGAAAAATTGGATTTAGTGGAAAAAGGAGTAGGTAAGGTGGAACACCAATTTTTCACTACGGGTTCTCCTGCTAGTTTTCAAACGATTATCCGCAAATGGCTTCTATTGGATGATCCCAGTGTTCAACATGTGGATCTACGAGATTATCAAACTTCTTTTAAAAAATAGAGAGAAACTAGGGATATTTCTCCAAGGGACCGATATATATGTACTAATACTTGTCCCTTGGGAGGAAAAAGAATGTCAAAGAAATTACCACAGGCTACTGCCGCTCTGTTACTGTTTCCGTTAGTTGTAGTCGGATGTTCATTCACAAGTGATTCGGAAAAAACTAGCACTCCAATTGATCCACCTCCAGTGCAAGTGATTAATGCCGAAGCCGTTGCTCAAAAAAATCAAACCGAGGCAAAGCAAGAAGCAACACAGGAAAAGCAAGGAAGTGCAGAACTTTACTTCTTGACTGATTCGCAGTATGTTGCACCATATACAGTCCCTATGACAGAAAACAAAGATGTACAAGCCCAAGCAAAAGCGATTGTACAGAAATTGATTCAAGATGCCCCTGATGCAGCCAAACTACCTAATGGTTTTACTGCTGTTATTCCAAAAGGAACAACTGTGAAGGCGCTAAAGGTAGACAATGGTAAAGCAACTGTGGAGTTCTCAAAAGAGTTTTTAAGTTATGATGTAGCAAAAGAACAGCAAATTTTTCAAGCAATTACTTGGTCTCTCACCAGTCATCCTCAGATTAAAGAAGTAAATCTTTATGTAGAGGGTGCCCCGCTTCAAGCAAAAGGGAAATCTAATACAGCGGGATTAACACGATCCAATGGGATCAATATCGATCTGTCAGCGGGAATCGATATCACCCGTTCCATGCCGGTCACGGTTTACTATCTCATGCAAAATCATGATAAAAAGGTCTTCTATGTACCTGTCACCCGGATGGTCGACCGCTCAGAGAATGTAGCAGCTACTACCATTGCGGAGCTGATCAGAGGACCAAAGTATGGTTCGCAACTTGTTAATGTGATGGATTCTGCTGTAACGTTAAATAAAGTGGAGTTAAAAGGGGATACACTCTACGCCGATTTTAATGAGGCTATGTTACAGTATCAAAATAACAGTGCTGGCAATAATGTACTAAACTCCATTGTGCTATCTTTAACAGAAAATACCACAGCGAAAAAAGTGAAGATTACAGTGAATGGCAATCAAACGATTGGAGTTAGTAGCAATGGAAAGCAGGCAGAAGTACCAGTTGATCGCCCGCAATATGTGAACCCGAGCCAGCTTTAGAGTTTTAGCTCTCGGTCAAAGGATCTCTTTCTTTTTTAAGAGAAAGGGGTCTTTTCTTTGGTTGTTTTTCAAAAAGAAGCCCTAGGGGTATGCTATACTGAAAGAATGATTGGAGGGAACATCCTTGAGATTAGACGGAAGAGAGTTAGATCAATTACGTAATGTAATATTGGAACGCAACTACATAAAACATGCTGAAGGATCAGTGCTTATTTCAGTTGGAGATACTCGTGTTATTTGTACTGCAACAGTAGAAGAACGTGTACCACCTTTTTTGCGCAATAGTGGAAAAGGTTGGATCACTGCAGAATATTCGATGTTACCTCGTGCGACCCAAGCCCGCAATATTCGGGAAGCAGCTAAGGGTAAATTGGGTGGGCGAACCATGGAGATCCAGCGCTTGATCGGGCGCGCACTTCGCTCTGTAGTAGACCTAAAGAAATTGGGTGAGCGCACCATTTGGATCGACTGTGATGTTATACAAGCAGATGGAGGCACCCGCACCGCTTCGATTACGGGAGCATATGTTGCGATGGTAGACGCTTTAGCGACATTAGTGGAAAATCAAATTTTACCAGAACTACCGATACGTGATTTCCTTGCAGCCACCAGTGTAGGGATCGTAAATGGAAAAGCATGTCTAGATCTTTGCTATGAAGAAGATTCCCATGCCCTAGTTGACATGAACATTGTGATGACAGGGGACGGTAAATACATTGAACTACAAGGGACGGGAGAAGAGAATCCATTTTCCCGAGACCAGTTAAATGACCTTTTAGCGCTAGGTGAAAAAGGAGTACAAGAACTAATTGACCTTCAAAAAGAAGCATTAGGAGGGCGCGCTCAATTGGTGAAGGGTGTAAATCAAGTGGAGGGATCTAAATCGTGACCGAATGGCCTTTTCCATATGTGATCATTGCTTCTAGTAATCAGAACAAGATCCGTGAATTTCGTGGTCTGTTTTATGAACAGCTGGGTATAGAAGTGAAAGGATTACATGACATTCCAAATGCGCCTGAGGTAACGGAAGATGCCGATACCTTTGAGGGAAATGCCCGCAAAAAGGCGGAAGAGATCTCGAAGTGGTTAAATGTCCCAGTCATCTCAGATGATTCGGGGCTCGTCGTCCCTGCGCTAGATGGAGAGCCAGGTATCTACTCTGCTCGCTATGCTGGAGAGCATGCTAGTGACTTGGAGAACAATGAGAAACTTCTCCAAAAACTTCGTCAGGTTCCTTGTAATGAGCGAGGAGCTTATTATGTCTGCGTAATGGCACTGGCGATTCCAGGTGAAGAAACGCTCACCGTCAGAGGTGAATTGCATGGTGTTCTCGTCGACGAATTGCAAGGGAGTGGAGGATTTGGTTATGATCCACTCTTTTATCTGCCAGAAGAAGGTGTTACGATGGCAGAGCTTGGGATACCAAGAAGGCAGCAGATAAGTCATCGTTCCCAAGCAACCAAAAAATTAATAGAAGAACTAACAAAGCACTTTCGCTTTGCGGGAAATCGACAGGAGAAACAGATGAGAGTATTGATCGTAAGTGATTCCCATGGAAAAGCTAATCTGCTGAAACAAATTGTAGAACGAGAAAAAGCAGATTATGTGATTCATTGTGGGGATTTTTGTACAGAAAAACATGAATTACCGAAAGTGCCATTAAGTGTAGTTAAAGGCAATTGTGATTGGGAGATGGTGCCGGAAGAGGAGCACTGGGAGGCAGAGGGACTTCGCTTCTATGCGACTCATGGCCATCGATACAATGTAAAAGCTACCAAGATGCCTCTTCGATATCGGGCCGAAGAAGTAAATGCGGATATTGTTTGTTATGGACATACTCATATTCCGATTGCGGAAATGGAAGATGGACGATTGTTTCTCAATCCCGGAAGTATCTCCCTTCCGATCGTAGCTCCTTATCCAACCTATGTGATTTTAACGATAATGGACGATCGAACGGTTCAAGTAAGCTATCGTCAAGTGGATGGACGACCAGCAGAAAAATTAGGCGGTACATTTGTGTTAAAATCCAAATCTTAATAGTTGACAATATGTCTGATCTACGTTAATATAATCCTGTTCACTGAATTGAACGTAGATCTTCTTTTGTCCCAGTAGCTCAGCAGGATAGAGCAACGGCCTTCTAAGCCGTCGGTCGGGAGTTCGAATCTTCCCTGGGACGCCAAACAAAAAAAGTGTCATCTTGGATCACTTTGATCTGAGATGACACTTTTTTTGTGCTTTTATGGGAGGAGATTTCGATGTTCCACCATACGAAAAATAAAGGCGATTTAGGTGTATTGAAAGCTCAGCTTGATCTTTATGAAAAGGGATTATGATTTTATATCCGCAAACGGGAGCATGTTCCATTTGATTTAGTAAACTTTTCCATACTCCAATATTAGTTCGATTGATTTGAGTAAGGGAATGATGGGTCATACCATTTCATTTTTCTCATCTGGAAATAAAGTGAAGATGAATTGGATTAATTTTGGGGATGTGGAATGGTTTATCGATCACGTTAGAAATTCGATCGGTAAACAATCTAGTTCCTCTCAGGCTTCAAATGACAGCCAAGCAGATGAATTAAAGAAGTTTGCGGATTTGAGTGACCAACGAATTATCACAGAAGAAGAATTTCAACTGAAGGAAAAACAGATTTTGGGTTTATAAATACACTAATATTAGTATAGTAGAACTCCCCAGGTGAGGGAGTTTTACTTTTTTATGTTTAATGAATATTAGTAATTAACCGTAATTACCCTTCCCATTATTTCTCGTCGAAATAAGTTTGATCTCTCTATGTCTCAACATAAAAAGATAATCAATTTTATAAATCCCCTACCTAATACTTATACTTTTACAATTTTGGTGAATCAGATAGCTTTAACCGTGCACGTTCTGTAAAACGGAAGTTGCTATCAGGTACCGCATAAGAAACACTAGTACAAATAAAATCGCCAATAGGTGCTACGTCCTTAAGTTTAATCATTAATTCCTTTGTTTGTTCAATTGTAATAAATTCCGCTATCGTCATATGTGCTGAAAATGGAAATTGACGTTTTTGTGCTCCATCGAACACCGATGCCTTTTCTAAAGCTATTCGGATCTTATCTAATTCTTCCTGTGGTTCTATAGCCAAACAAACTCCAGGATGCGGTAAGTAATTTTTCAACGGACCGTAACGAATGGAAAAAGATTTAATACCTGATGAGATTATCTCTAATTCGTTCCAGTCAGCCATGCTGAGAGGTCTGGGTACAGGAATTGTAAGACTAATGTGAGCGTTGCAAGCTGCTGAAGATTTTGGATCATACCTTTCTCGGAGCTCATTCACTTTAGCAAGTAGAGGGTTAGGTGGGAAGAGCAAGAGTACTCCGAATCTGTATTTCTGTTGCCATTTTTCCCACTGACAGATGTTATCAACATACTGTGTTACTATTTTAAACACTCTCCTTAGAGAAAAATAAAGAAAACTTAGTACCTGTAAAGAGTTGATTATTTAGCTTTGCGATACAAGCGGAAAGTGTGAGTCAGGGGGTATTTTGAGATTAGAAATCAAATTCTTTATGTAATAATTATTAATCAAACCAGATTACTCGATCCGCTACGATAAGCATTATTATCTTTGTCGTGTCTTATAGAGTAAATATTCGTCTGATCCCCCTCGAATCCCTTGGGAAAAGCAATCAAAAGGTTTATTTTGATCTGATGATATTTTTGTGTTTTTTCTGGGAATACCGAACCTTTAATATCAGAAACATACAAAATCTATTGGAAGATATTAATATCTATTTTATTTAAAAATGTTTTCATTATATATTTACATTTAATTAAACAATCTATACAATTCATTTAAATAAATATAGTACCAGTGTTTCTAATATAGAAACATTTAAATGTTTGAATTATTATACAGCAAGTCTTGAGTCAATATAAATACTTCGATAGGGGGAATACATAGATTCATTCTTTTTGAGAAGTGTAGAAAGATCATGTTTTTATACTTTTTGCATTTCCTCTTTTTTAAAAATGAAATCTTATTTTAAGGGAGGCAACTACAACTATGAAGAATACAGAATCAATCTCACCACAAGCAACTTCAGATGTAGAAGAAAAACACCCTAGATTATGGGAGCCAGCTACTCTCATCCTCGTAATTGTTACAGCCATTTTGGGCGCTGTTATCGGACTACAGCTTATTGTGACATTAGGAGTTACCCCTAGTACTTCGATTATCGGAGCCATTGTTGCAATGGTACTAGCACGGATTCCGATTGCCTTCCTCAAAAAGTTCCGCTCTGTTCATCGACAAAATTTAATTCAGACCTCTATTTCTTCCGCAACGTTTGGTGCTGCTAATAGCCTGATGATCCCGATCGGTATTCCATTCATACTGGGTCGTTCGGATCTAATCCTGCCGATGTTTATCGGAGCAGTGCTGGCAATGTTGGTAGACACATATCTCCTATATAAAATGTTTGACTCTCGTGTATTCCCTGCTTCAGGTGCTTGGCCACTTGGTACTGCTACTGCGGAAGCGATTGTGGCAGGGGACCAAGGAGGGAAACGTGCAAAATTCCTTGGTTTGGGTGCATTAGGTGGTGTTATTGGGACTTGGATGGGAATTCCAATGTCTGCTTTTGGTACCGCCTTTATCGGAACATGTTTGGTATCGGTCTTTTAGTCAATGGTTATTCCGAACCACTCTTTGGAATGAAATTGGGATCTCTATATATTCCACATGGTCTTATGATTGGTGCGGGTTTAGTCGCCCTTGTTCAAGTGATCCTAGTTGTTACGAAAAAACGAAAAGAAGATATAGCAGTAAACGAAGAACATGGTATCTCGGAAGCTAGTACCAATAAAACGCTTCGCAAAGGTTTCCTTATGTATCTCGGAGTATCTCTTGTGATTGCCGTGTTAGGTGGACTATTGACTGAGATGTCCGTCCCGATGTTTATCGGATTTTTGATCTTTGCCGCTTTTGCCGCTTATTTCCATGAACTGATTGTCGGGATTGCTGCCATGCACTCTGGTTGGTTTCCTGCATTTGCAGTGGCGTTGATCACCCTTGTGATCGGGATTATGGTTGGTTTCCCACCAGTAGCTTTGGCTTTACTCGTCGGTTTTAGTGCAGCGACGGGACCGGCTTTTGCAGATATGGGTTATGACTTAAAAGCGGGTCATATGCTCCGCAAAGGGAAAAGTCGTCAGTATGAGAAGGACGGTAGAGCTCAGCAATACTACACTGGTTTGGTTGCGTTTGGAGTAGCTGCATTGGCTGTTTTCCTCAGCTACAAGAGCTTCTTTGCACAAGATCTTGTCCCACCAGTTGACCGTGTTTATGTGGCAACCATTCAAGCTGGAATCTCTTCTGATGTAGCGATGAAATTGCTATTGTGGGCGATTCCTGGAGCTATCTTGCAATGGATTGGTGGTCCAAACCGTCAGTTAGGAGTCTTGTTTGCAACGGGTTTATTGATCACCATGCCTGCAGCAGGTTGGGCAGTCTTAGCAGGGATCGTGATCCGTTTCTTCATTCGCAAGTTCAAAGGCGAAGAAGCGGAGAAGTCTATGGGGATCGTGGCTGCTGGGTTTATCGCAGGAGATGCAGTCTATAGCTTTGGAGGTTCGATCGTAGATGCGGCCAAAGGAGGTACCAAATAATGAAAATCAAGTTAACGGCTGAACTAGGTAAAGCAGCTGTCTATGGTGGAGCAGTCCTCGGAGGGGGAGGAGGCGGCTGGATCCAAGAAGGACTTCACTCGGTCGAGAGTGCCCTCCAAGCTGGAACCCCTGTTCTGCACACGATCGATGAGTTTGCGGATGAAGATCATGTGGTAACCGTCTCATTAGTAGGAGCACCAGCTGCACCGGAAGCACATGTCGTTCCAGAATATAGTGTGAAAGCACTACAGCTATTGGAGGAGCATTATGCTCATCCTATACGAGGCATTATGACGAATGAAAACGGAGCTGATACCACCGTAAATGGTTGGTATCAAGCTGCTGTTACGGGAAAGCCATTGCTCGATGCGCCTTGTAATGGTCGTGCTCATCCAACTGGAAGCATGGGCTCACTAAACTTATCAGAGCAAGAAGGTTATGTTTCCCTTCAAGCAGCAGTGGGTGGAGCAAGAGAGCATTATGTAGAGAGCTTCTACCGAGGTTCATTAGATGCATGTTCCTCCTTGGTACGTCAAGCGAGTATTGCGGCAAATGGTTTAGTCGCAGTAGCTCGTAACCCAGTAGCCATTTCGTATATAAAAGAACATGCTGCGATTGGTGGGATTCAGCAGGCGATCCAAGTTGGACAAGCTTTGCTTTCTGCTAAAGGAGAAAAAGCAATCCAGAACGTACTAGATTTGCTGGGTGGTCAGTGGCTAGCTTCTGGAATAGTACAGGAAGCAGAGCTTACGACGACCGGTGGGTTTGATGTAGGAAAAGTGGTAGTGGATCAACATGAAGTCACCTTTTGGAATGAGTATATGACGGTAGAATATGATGGGGAACGCTTAGCAACCTTTCCTGACCTTATCATGACATTTGATCTGGAAACAGGTATGCCACTCATATCTGCTGAAATTCGTGCCAGACAAAAGGTTGCCCTGATCCAAGTGCCTAAGGAAAAACTGCTTCTGAGCTCTACTATGTCCAATGAGCGGTTGTTAAAGAGTGTAGAACCGGTGATTCAGAAAACAATCATAGGTGTACAGTAATTTTCTACTTATACAACAATTACTTAAATCCTTAAATCATAAATAGAGAGTCTAGATCTGATACATCATGATGTTTTGGATCTAGATTCTGCTCTACTGAAAAATGAACGCTACATCATAGGAGGCACAATAAATGGCATTATTGGAAACATTACAAGTTTTGGATTTAGTAGATCGTGCAGATGCATCTGGAGCAATAATTGCAGAGCTGTTTCGTGATTTTCCAGCAGTCCAAGTAGAAGTGAAAAAAATTACTGGAGATGAGGGTAGTACTGACTTTGTGCGTATCCTGATTCCAGGTACGAATGGAAAAAGTACAGGTGGAGATGCTCCTACCTTTGGAATTATTGGCCGTTTAGGAGGATTAGGTGCTCGTCCTAGCCGTATTGGTTTTGTCTCGGATGGAGATGGTGCTGTTGCGGCGATCACTGGGGCATATAAACTAGCAAAAATGAATCAAAATGGAGACAAGCTCAAAGGAGATGTCATCGTTGCTACTCATGTTTGCCCAGATGCTCCTACTCAACCACACGAACCGGTAGACTTTATGGGTTCTCCAGTCGATATGCAAGCTATGAATGAATATGAAGTAGATCCTGCTATGGAAGCAATTCTCTCTATTGATACCACCAAAGGAAACCAGATTATTAATCATCGTGGATTTGCGATCTCTCCAACAGTAAAAGAAGGTTATATCCTACGTGTTAGCCCTGATCTTGTCCGAATCATGGAGATGACGACTGGTCAACGAGCAGTTACTTTCCCGATTACGACTCAAGATATTACTCCTTATGGAAATGGAGTCTACCATGTAAATAGTATCTTGCAGCCAACAGTGGCTACCAGTGCCCCAGTTGTAGGAGTTGCCATCACAGCAGAAACTGCAGTACCTGGTTGTGGTACAGGTGCCTCTCATGAAGTAGATATTGCGGCAGCAGCTCGCTACGCTGTAGAGGTAGCAAAAGAGTTTACAAATGGGACTGCTACGCTGCATGATGCAGATGAATTTGCTCACCTTGAGAATCTATATGGGCCAATGAAAGTGCTCCAAACGTTTGGTAAAGTGTATTCGAAGTAAGCGATAAACATATTTCAAGTAATCAAACCACCAAAGACTTAGTGAAACTCATGCTACAGTCTTCTTGAGTGGTTTGATTACTATAGAGTCTTTGACTTTGAACTAACGTTTTCTTTCGTGCTAAATAGATTTATTCATCTAGCGTGATCATCTTTTCATCTAAGGGGAGAAGCCTAATGAAAAAAATAGGAGTACTTACGATCGGACAAGCTCCACGTACTGATATTGAAGAGGTTCTCTTTGCACATTTGACTCGTGAGATGGTAATTCAAAGAGGGGCTCTGGACGGATGGACGAAACAAGAAATTGAAGAGAAGTTTTCACCCGCCCCAGAAGAAGAGCTTGTTCTTACTACCAAACTTAATACAGGGGAATCGGTGATATTGGCTGAAGAGAAGATAGTACCCCTGCTCCAAGAGAAAGTGATAGCATTAGAAAAAGATGGTTGTAGTACCATCCTCCTTTTATGTACAGGAGAGTTTCCTACACTTCGATCTCGTCGGGCCTTATTATTACAGCCAGATCGAGTCTTAGCACGTGTAATTGATGCTATTCTTCCGTCAGGCAAGTTAGGGGTTCTCTGTCCTTTACCAGAACAACAACAAATGATTCGTGAAAAATGGTCTTCTTACAAAGGAGATCTCTTGTTGGAATCCGTCTCACCATACACAGGCAGACCAGAAGAGTTTGAGCAAGCAGCAGCTAGATTCCGAGAAAATGGTGCAGACATTATTGTGTTAGATTGTATGGGCTATCAACCATCCCAACGAAAAATCGTACAAACAGGAAGTGGAGCACCTGTGTTACTTTCTGTGTCTTTACTGGCTCGTATAGCTGGTGAAGTGATTGCTGATTAACGTTTAGGACTGTTAGCTTCTATTACTTTTGTGAATCAGAATGGATGGATCACGAGTGCAATAGTAGAGGAGCGCCTTTTTATTTGTATGTAAGATACAATCTATGTGGAAAACGGATTTATGCTTTAGGTGTTTCATGATCATTATCAATGAAAAGAGGAATCTGATAATATGAGTTCTCATTTATTGGATATCAGTAAAAACCTGTTAACTTCTAGTCTAAACGTACAAACGCATGAACAAATTTTGATCGTCTGCGATCCAGAAAAAAGAGAACTAGCCGATGCAGTCTACCAAGCAGCTACCGAGTTAGCTAGTGAAGCAATATTGATGGAGATGAAATGTCGTGCTAAAAGCGGCGAAGAGCCACCTAGAGCAGTCAGTGAAGCGATGAAACAAGTAGATGTTGCTGTTTGTATTACGACAGAATCGCTCACTCACACCAAAGCGAGAAAAGAAGCAGCGGCATTGGGAGTGCGAGTTGCAACAATGCCAGGTATAACGGAAGACTTGTTTAGCCAAGGTGCAATTACCGCAGATTATGGTGAGGTAAAAGATTTAACAGAGAAAGTGACCAAACTACTACGAGATGGAAAGAAAGTACGCATTACCAAAGATGGAAAAGAGATTACATTTTCCGTTGAGGGACGAAATGGAATACCCAGCACAGGCGTTTATCGAAACAAGGGCGAATCTGGGAATCTTCCCTCTGGTGAAGCCTATATTGCTCCTATAGAAGGATCTGCAAATGGAGAAATTACCGTCGATGGTTCGATCGCAGGAATTGGAAAGGTGACAGAACCTCTTAAAATCAGAGTGGAGAATGGTCGGTTAGTCGAAGCAATGGGAGAACAAGGACAACAGCTACTTACCATGCTAGGAGACAAAGCAGGACGAGAATTAGGTGAGTTTGGAATTGGAACCAATGAATGGGCGCGAATCACGGGGGTAGTATTGGAAGATGAGAAAGTAGCGGGAACCATTCACTTGGCATTTGGTAGCAATCATACCTTTGGGGGAACCGTAGACGCAGGGGTACATATTGATTTGGTGATTACAAAGCCGAGTATTTGGATTGATGAGAAGTTGGTTATGGAAGATGGAGAGTTTTGCTTTTAGGATGAGTGCTCCATTTGTTAGGTTGGAAGCTGTAGATTCATATTGCTGAACCTCCAACCTTAAAGGATTTCATATCTTTTTTATGAAGTGTAAATAAGATTAAACGAAATACACTTAGGGGATGAGAATTTATTCCATCCCCTAAAAGTTATTTTTAGGGATGATTGGTAAGCATATTTGTATGGACTCCAAACATTCTTTATAAGTCACAACATGGCAAAATATGTCACGGTCGGAATGAAGAAACCAAAAGTCCAGGCAATTTTGATCAGCAGATATGGCGTCACCGCTATGGCGGCACCATAACCGCAGATTTTACGCATCTTCATCATTCGTGAGGCCTGCTGCTCTGCTGTTGTCATATTGTCACCTCGGACACGAGCGCTGGGTGGGCGGTGCTTGGGGTGTGTGTTCCTTGTTCCTGAGAGTGGATGATGATCGTCATTTTGATCCCCTTCTTTTTCGTTTTATCCTCAAATAAAATCCATAAAGACTGAATATTTAAATATGATTTGCCTGTATAAATAATAACATCAAATAAGATGGAAGAGATAACAAACACGTAGAGAAGGTTTTAGATAGGAATAAGGGTAAGAAGATCAAAAGTATAAGTTGAAAGTTGATGCGAAAAAAAGAAGCAACATCAAACAGGACTCTGTAAAATAAACATATACAGCAACAGAAAAAATAAAGTCCCATATGTAAACAGGCTTAAAAATTCCCAACTGCCAAGAGTTTCTTTTGCATTATTTCGAGCTGTGCTATAATATACAAGTTGCAAAAAGGAAAATCGGCAAGTCTGGTACTCAGCTGATTGCATGGACAACGTAAGCCAGAAGTTTTGGAACTTAGAGAAACGAATGGCAAGAGAGTATTTCTTGTAGGTTGAATGCAACAGCCTCGGTACATATATATTCTACTTGACTAGATTGAGTTGATTCAGGAGGTCGCTAGAGATGAAAGCTAGTTGGGAAAAAACAGAAACAAATAAAGGTGTTTTGACTGTTGAAACAGATGAGCAAACAGTAGCACAAGCCCTTGATAAAGCATTTAAAAAAGTTTCCTTAAAGGTAAATATTCCTGGTTTCCGTAAAGGGAAAGTTCCACGTAAGTTATTCGAACAGCGTTTTGGGGTAGAAACTTTGTATCAAGATGCTCTCGATATTATGTTGCCAGAAGCATATGAAGCTGCTATTCGTGAAACTGGTATCGAACCAGTAGATCGTCCAGAAGTGGATGTTGAGCAAATTGAGCAAGGTAAACCAATGATCTTTAAAGCAACCGTAACGGTTAAGCCAGAAGTGAAATTGGGTGACTACAAAGGACTTAAAGTAGAAGAGAAAGACTACTCTGTTTCTGCTGAAGATGTAAGCTCTGAGTTAGAGCGTATGCAAAAGCAACAAGGTGTCTTGAAATCTGTTGAAGATGCTCCAGCTGAAAAAGGCGACAAAGTAATCATCGACTTTGAAGGATTCAAAGATGGTGTTGCGTTTGAAGGTGGCAAAGGAGAAAACTACACCCTTGAGCTTGGTTCGAACTCTTTCATCCCTGGTTTTGAAGATCAATTGATCGGCGTAAAAGCGGGAGAAGAAAAAACGGTAGAAGTAACCTTCCCAGAAGAGTACCATGCAGAAGATCTCGCTGGTCAACCTGCTACTTTCCAAGTGAAAGTACATGAAGTAAAACGTACGGAGCTTCCAGAGCTCGATGATGAGTTTGCACAAGATGTAAGCGAGTTCGAAACGTTGGCTGAGTTGAAAGCAGACGTAGAAAACAAGCTAAACGAAGGCAAACAAAAAGAAAAAGAGAACGATCTTCGCAATCAGTTAGTGGAACTTGCTGCTAACAATGCTGAGATAGAGATTCCAGAAGTGATGGTAGAGCACGAAGTAGGTCACATGTTGCAAAACTTCGAGCAACAATTGAGCTATCAAGGTTTGAACCTTGATCTATATAGCCAATTCACTGGCCAATCTACTGACGATCTCAAAGAGCAATTCAAAGCAGATGCTGCGAAGAAAGTTCGTGCGGATCTCGTTCTAGAAGCGATCGCGAAAGCTGAGAACCTCGAAGTAACCGAAGAGGAGCTCGAAAATGAATTGAAAGAGACTGCTGAGTCCGTAAAACGCGACGTTGCAGAAGTTCGCCAAATATTGGAAGCAAATGGTCAAATCGAAGTAATGAAAGCACAACTACGCAATAAGAAAACGATTGATCTACTTGTATCTGAAAGCCAAAATGCGGCATAATGGAATAAGGTGAAGGAGAACAAGGCACGCCAAACACGTGCCTTGTTTTTCAAACCAAAGAACTAACATTTCGTGTTGTACATAACCAGATTCACAAAGGATTAAGCTGTTTTCAACACTTTCGAATTGAGGTGTTATCTATGCCTGTCATCCCAATGGTGGTAGAACAGTCGAACCATGGTGAGAGAGCCTACGATATTTACTCTCGACTGTTAAAAGATCGGATTGTCTTTATCGGTGGTCCTATCGATGACAATGTAGCCAATGCAGTAGTGGCTCAGCTGCTCTTTTTAGCAGCAGAAGATCCAGACAAGGACATACATATGTACATAAACTCACCAGGTGGTTCGGTAACCGCTGGTATGGCGATTTTTGACACCATGAATTACATCAAGCCAGATGTTTCTACCATGTGTGTCGGACTAGCAGCGAGTATGGGGGCATTTCTCCTCGCAGCTGGTCAAAAAGGAAAGCGTTATGCTCTTCCAAATAGTGAAGTAATGATCCACCAACCACTTGGTGGGGCACAAGGACAAGCATCTGATATCAAGATTCATGCAGATTGGATCTTGCGCACTCGTGAACAATTGAATCGAATTCTCTCCGAGAATACTGGTCAGCCCCTAAACAAAGTGGCAACCGATACGGATCGCGATAACTTCATGAGTGCCGAAGAAGCAAAAGCTTACGGATTGGTCGATGATGTTCTCACCCGACCAAAGTAATACTTGAAAGGGGTGAAAGATATGTTCAAATTCAACGAAGAAAAAGGGCAACTCAAATGCTCCTTCTGTGGAAAATCACAAGACCAAGTACGTAAATTGGTAGCAGGGCCTGGAGTTTATATTTGCGACGAGTGCATTGAGCTTTGCAACGAAATCGTCGAAGAAGAGTTGGGTAATGAAGAGGACATTGATCTTCAAAACCTACCGAAACCTCAAGAGATTTATAGTATCTTAAACCAGTATGTGATCGGACAAGATCAAGCTAAAAAATCTCTCGCGGTAGCTGTTTACAATCACTACAAGCGAATCAATAGCAACACCAAGTCAGATGATGTAGAGCTTTCGAAATCGAACATCATGATGATTGGACCAACAGGTAGCGGGAAAACATTGTTAGCACAAACACTAGCTCGGATTTTGAATGTGCCTTTTGCCATTGCGGATGCTACTTCCCTCACCGAAGCCGGTTATGTTGGAGAAGATGTGGAAAACATTTTACTTAAACTAATCCAAGCTGCCGATTATGATGTAGAGAAAGCAGAACGTGGCATTATTTACATCGATGAGATCGATAAAGTAGCACGGAAATCAGAGAACCCATCGATTACCAGAGATGTATCAGGTGAAGGGGTGCAACAAGCTCTACTCAAGATTTTAGAAGGTACGGTGGCGAGCGTTCCTCCACAAGGTGGTCGTAAACACCCACATCAAGAATTCATTCAGATTGATACGAGTAATGTACTATTTATCTGTGGTGGAGCTTTTGATGGCTTAGAGCAAATTATCAAGCGTCGGATTGGGAAAAAGGTAATCGGTTTTAGTTCTGACATGCAACAACAGGATCTAAAACCAGGTGAATACTTACAACTAGCACTCCCAGAAGACTTGCTCAAATTTGGTCTAATACCCGAGTTTGTAGGTCGTCTTCCAGTCATCTCTACGCTAGAACCACTTGATGAGGGAGCTCTCATTCAAATCTTGACTGAGCCTAAAAATGCCCTCATCAAGCAATACAGCAAATTGTTAGAAATGGATGATGTTGAACTAGAAGTGCAAGAAGGTGCACTACGTGCGATTGCGGAAGAAGCAATCAAGCGTAAAACGGGTGCTCGTGGACTGCGTGCGATCATCGAATCGATCATGTTGGATGTGATGTTTGATATACCATCTCGTGAAGACATCACCAAATGTATCGTCACGGAAGAGAGCGTCATCGAAAAGATAAAACCGCAATTAGCTACCAAAGATGGGGCTATAACGAAAAATAAAAAAGAGGAAAGTGCCTAAGTTTTTCTTTCTTCTAAAACGGAAATAAAAGGTCAACCTTCTATTTTCTCCTGCATCTACCTTTTTGGGTAGGTGCTTTTTTCTGCTCTTTTTGGACAATTTATGTTAGAATAGAATAGCTCTAATCTAGGATCGGTTGGAAACAGTTAAAATCGGAGCAGCTCTCTTGATAGAGCTGTTTTTTAGGTCAGATAGAAAGGCAGTGAATTCTGTGTTATTGAGGCTTTCCGTAGTGGATCGCAAGAGGTATTTCGCCTTTGTGGACAAACATCCATATCGAAACTTCTTGCAATATCCTTCTTGGGCAGATTTAAAGGCGGAAATGCGATGGGCATCAGAATTCCTCGGCTGGTTTACCGAAGAAGGCAAAATGGTCGGGGGAGCCCTTGTGCTGTATCGAAAAGTTCCAGGGTTAAATAAGTTTTTAGCATACATACCAAGAGGTCCGATGATTGACTGGTACGCCACTTTTCCTCTCAAAAGTTGGTTTTTACCTCTATTTCGTCATTTGAAGCAAAGACATGTTTTTAGTGTCAAAATAGACCCACCACTTGTACAGAAAAAATGGTCTGCGACTACGATCAGGGAGGGTCTAAAAGAGATTCAAACATATGGACCAAAAAAACGAATCCCAGATCTCTTGCCAGATCTCATTTACAATGATGTAGAGTTCATTCAACAAGAATTAGCAGGAATGGGATGGAAACAAAACTTAGTGCCGGATAGTTTGGATACGGTACAACCACAATTTGTTTATCGACTACAATTATCTGGAAAATCGCTCGATCAAATCTTTTCTGAATTTGATTCGGTGTGGCAAAAAAAGATTTATCAGGCTGAATGGGAAGGGGTAGACATCCGAATTGGAACCAAAAAAGATCTACCTCAATTTTATCAGCTGATTGATATGACCGCCAAGCAAGAACAAGTACAAACACGGCACCTAACGTATTTTGAAAAAATGTTTGATGCTCTCAGCAAAGAATCAGACGATCGTATTCGAGTCTATTTGGCATATCAGGATCAAAAGTTACTCAGTACTGCACTTGCCATATCAGTACCCGGACAAACTTGGGATTTGTATAGCGCCAAGCAAGGCAAATCGGATCACCCAGCTAGTTATTTGTTGCGTTGGAGAATGATTCAGGATGCATATGCTAAAAAAGATCATACTTATGATTTCCGTGGAGTTAGCACTACGTTAAATGACAAAGATCCCGACTTTGACTTACTGCGTTTTAAGAGCGGATTTGGTGGGGATGTATGTGAGTTGATGGGAGAATGGGATTTTCCAGTAATTCCTATGCTTCATTGGGCATTTGATATGTATATGAAAAAAAGATAATAAGAGCAGTCCCTTTTCGGTCATACTACCGTTAGATAACGAATAGTGGAGGAAAGGGATGTTTCCGCATGACTTGGACTGCACTCATCATGTTGCTGCAAGTCTTCTTTTCTATCATCATAGGCATATATTTTTGGAACTTACTTAGAGGACAACAAACTAGTCGCAGCGCTGTAGACAAGGAGTCGCGCAAAGAATTTGAAAAACTCCAGAAGATGAGACAGGTGAGACTCACAGAACCGCTTTCAGAACGAACTCGTCCAAGTAAACTTGAGGAAGTAGTGGGGCAGACGGAAGGCATTCGTGCACTAAAAGCGGCGATTTGTGGTCCTAATCCGCAACATGTACTCATCTATGGCCCACCAGGAGTAGGCAAAACAGCTGCGGCTCGTATTATATTGGAAGAGGCCAAGAAGAATGAGCGCTCTCCCTTTGGTGCAGATGCTACGTTTGTCGAATTAGACGCTACCACCGCACGATTTGATGAACGTGGTATTGCCGATCCACTCATAGGCTCTGTACATGATCCAATTTATCAAGGTGCAGGGGCGATGGGGGTTGCTGGGATTCCACAGCCAAAACCAGGAGCTGTCACGAAAGCTCATGGGGGGATTCTGTTTATCGATGAGATCGGTGAATTACATACGGTCCAGATGAACAAGCTACTAAAAGTTTTGGAAGATCGTAAAGTTTTTTTAGAAAGTGCTTACTATAGTTCAGAAGATCAGAATACTCCTTCTCATATCCATGATATTTTTCAGAATGGTCTACCTGCAGATTTTCGACTGATTGGTGCTACTACCCGTACACCAGAAGAAATTCCTCCTGCGATCCGTTCACGTTGTATGGAAATTTTCTTCCGTCCACTACTTGCAGGAGAGATTGAAAAAGTAGCCACACAGGCGTTAGAACGAGTTTCCTTTGCTTACGACTCGGATGCTGTAGAGTTAATTACTCGTTTCGCTACCAACGGACGAGATGCAGTCAATATTGTACAGACAGCAGTGGGGATCGCTCTGACAGAGGGACGACATCAAATTTCACGGACTGATGTAGAGTGGGTAGTTCATAGTAGTCAGCTAACTCCTAGACCCGATGGGAAAATGCCGACTGAATCCCAGATTGGACTTGCGACAGGGCTTGCAGTATATGGGCCGAATCAAGGAATGGTGCTGGAGGTAGAAGTAACTGCTACTCCCACTTTAGATGGAAGAGGTAGTCTTTCGATTACAGGTGTGGTAGAGGAAGAAGAGATGGGTGGCGGACATCGAACGCTTAGAAGGAAGAGTATGGCACGCAATTCAGTGGAGAATGTGTTGACCGTGCTTCGTAACTTGGGAGTTAATACCAGCCGCCATCATCTGCATGTTAATTTTCCTGGTGGTGTTCCCATCGATGGCCCATCCGCAGGTATTACGATAGCAACTGCTATTTATTCCGCAGTGAAACAACTCCCAATTGATCATCGTCTTGCTATGACAGGGGAGCTAAGTATCCATGGGAATGTGAAGCCAATTGGTGGAGTGATTGCCAAAGTCGAAGCAGCTGCTCAGGCAGGTGCCACACGGGTTATTATTCCGAAAGAGAACATGCAAGCTAGTCTTCAAAGTATAAAAGGAGTTAAAGTGATCCCAGTGGCGAGATTGGAAGAAGTCTTTCAAACCGTTTTTGAGGAAAAGCCGATTGAAAAACGAGATGAAGAATCTAGTTTGGAAATGAGTACAAATGATCTTGCTTTTTCTTAGCAGGTGTCTTCCGAGTAAAAAAGAAAGTATAATGTAAGTTAGGGCGTCGCTTCCATGAATTCATTTTACATTTGGAAGCGACTACTGCTATCCGAAAAAGATAGCTTTATACATATCGTAAAGTTTATTTCCATTACTAAAAACACATAGGGTATATACGAATGGAACAGACAACTGGATCAGCTTAAGGATTAAATTTAGTGGAAATTAGGGAAAAGTGCTGATCTGTCTAATCATAGACAGCAAACGACGAATAGGATAAAATCGTACAAAACTTGTGACAAGTTCCTTTCGTATGACAGCAATGGAGGTGCATGTATGGCCGGAAAAGAAGAGGAACTGGTACTACCCCTTCTCCCCTTACGAGGACTATTGGTCTTTCCGACCATGGTTCTTCATTTAGATGTAGGTCGGGAGAAGTCCGTTGAAGCGTTAGAAAAAGCAATGTTGGGAGAGCACCATATATTGCTTGCAAGTCAAAGAGATGCACAGGTGGAAGAACCAGACCAAGATGAGATATATGAGATGGGTACGGTTTCGAAAATTCGCCAAATGCTAAAGCTACCAAATGGGACTGTGCGTGTCTTGATAGAAGGAGTTTATCGTGGCAAAATCCGATCTTTTACGGAAGAAGATTCTTTTTATGAAGTAGAAGTTGAAAAAGTAGAAGATGTGGGTGAACCAGATCAACATACAGAAGCTCTTATGAGAACGGTATTGGATCAGTTTGAACAATACTTACGTCTTTCCAAGAAAGTCTCTTCTGAGACCTTTGCATCTGTTTCCGATATTGAAGATCCAGGTAAATTAGGGGATATGATCGCTTCTCATCTACCGCTGAAAATGTCAGAAAAACAAGCTATCTTGGAGCTTGTTCATGTAGAAGAGCGATTAGAACGGATTCTCTCATACTTGCATAATGAAAGTGAAGTTTTGGAGTTAGAGAAAAAAATAAGTACGCGTGTCAAAAAGCAAATGGAAAAAGCGCAAAAAGAGTATTACTTGCGTGAACAGATGAAGGCGATTCAAAAAGAATTAGGAGAGAAAGAGGGCCGTGCTGGCGAAGTGGAAGAACTTCGGAAAAAGCTCTCCCAACTTATTGCCCCTGATTCAGTAAAAGAGAAGATCGAACGAGAATTGGATCGGCTTGAAAAAATTCCAAATACCTCCGCAGAAGGTGGCGTAGTTCGTACTTATATTGATTGGCTACTAGATATTCCTTGGGATAAAGAGACAGAAGATGATCTTTCGATTCAAAAGGCGGAAAAGGTGCTGAACGAGGATCATTATGGTCTCGAGAAAGCAAAAGAACGAATCCTAGAATATTTAGCTGTTCAGCAGATGGTAAAGAAACTACGTGGACCAATCTTATGTTTAGTAGGACCACCAGGAGTAGGGAAAACCTCTCTTGCCAAATCGATTGCTCGGGCCCTTAATCGGAAGTTTGTACGGATTAGCCTAGGCGGAGTACGAGATGAAGCCGAGATTCGTGGACATCGTCGCACTTATGTGGGAGCAATGCCTGGTCGGATTATTCAAGGGATGAAAACCGCTGGCACTTCGAATCCTGTCTTTTTGTTAGATGAAATTGATAAAATGGCAAGCGATTTCCGTGGTGATCCTGCTTCTGCTCTATTAGAAGTGTTAGACCCTAACCAAAATAACACGTTTAGTGACCATTATGTCGAGATTCCATATGATCTATCGAAAGTGATGTTTGTCACCACTGCTAATAGTATGTATTCCATTCCTCGACCACTTTTGGATCGGATGGAAGTTCTCTACATTGCTGGTTACACAGAACTAGAAAAAGAGAAGATTGCCAAAACATATCTCGTTCCTAAGCAGATGGAAGAACATGGCTTGTCCAAAGAAAATATATTAATTCAGTCCAATGCTATTGTGAAGGTAATTCGCAATTACACGAGAGAAGCAGGTGTCCGTAATTTGGAACGGACTATTGGAACACTCTGTCGAAAAGCAGCAAGACAATTAGTCGGTGCCAAAGAAAAGAAAAAGGTAGTCGTCACAGCACGCAATCTGCCAAAGTATTTGGGTGCAGAGAAATTCCGTTATGGAAAAGCAGAAGAGCAAGATCAGGTAGGACTAGCAACAGGGCTAGCTTGGACGGAGCTTGGTGGAGATACCCTTTCGATTGAGGTAACGCTATTGCCAGGAAAAGGAAGACTAACCTTGACCGGTAAACTTGGGGATGTCATGAAAGAATCAGCTCAAGCTGCTTTTACCTATATTCGCTCACGGGCAGAGGAATTAGGGATTGACCCGGCATTCCATGAGTCCAAAGATGTCCATATCCATGTTCCAGAAGGTGCAATACCGAAAGATGGTCCATCTGCTGGGATCACGATGGCGACGGCGATGGTCTCCGCATTATCAGGTACTCCTGTATCTCGTGAAGTAGCAATGACGGGTGAGATTACTTTGCGTGGGCGTGTGCTGCCAATTGGAGGGCTTAAAGAAAAGTCTCTTGCTGCTCACCGTGCTGGCATTAAACATGTACTATTACCAAAGGAAAATGAGAAAGACTTAGAAGAAATCCCAAAAAGCATTCTTAGCGAGATGACCTTTACTCCAGTAGAACATATAGATGAAGTTCTCCAAATTGCGTTAGTGAGGAAACCGAATGAAAATCACGAAAGCTGATTTTGTAATTAGCGCAGTGAAGCCACCTCAATTCCCAGAAGACGCCCTGCCAGAGCTTGCATTGGCTGGGCGCTCTAATGTGGGGAAGTCTTCGCTGATTAATTCCTTAATCAATCGAAAAAACCTAGCTCGGACAAGCTCAAAACCAGGTAAGACCCAAACGATTAACTTTTATCTGATTAATGATTCCTTTTACTTTGCTGATGTTCCAGGGTATGGTTATGCCAAAGTCTCCAAAACACAGCGTGCCGAGTGGGGAAAAATGATGGAGACTTATTTTACAACTCGGGAGAATCTCAAAGGAGTCGTCCAAATTATCGATCTGCGTCACCCACCTACTGCGGATGACCGAACGATGTATGACTTTTTAAAACATTACGAGATCCCAGTCTTGGTAGTCGCTACCAAAGCGGACAAGATCCCGAAAGGGAAATGGCAAAAACATCTGAAGGTAGTGAAAGAAGGATTGGATTTAGATCCTCAAGATAAGATTCTTTACTATTCTTCTGAAACGAAGGAAAACAAAGACCAGGTATGGAAGTTGATTCGAGAATATCTTCAATTGGGCACTCATCCCGAACAACCAGAATAAAATACAACAATAGAGAGAACCGAAAGGTAGGGAGAGGCATGAACAGAAAAACACGAGTTGCAGTCTTATTTGGAGGAAAGTCTGGGGAACACGATGTATCCCTTCATTCTGCTTCTTCTGTTATGAAAGCAATGGATCCAAATCGGTATGAGGTTTACCCAATTGCGATTAACAAACAAGGAGAGTGGCTACCAGGAACAGATGCTCTTCCGCTACTTGAGGGGAAATTAGAAGAGGAACATGTGGAAGCAATTTCTAGTCAGCTACCTGTCCTTGCTACAGCTTCTAATGGTGGTGGTTCACTACCAGCATTTCGAATGAATGAAATAGATGTGATCTTTCCAGTATTACATGGAACATTTGGAGAAGACGGAACCGTACAAGGAATGTTAGAAATAGCGAATATTCCGTATGTAGGAGCCGGAGTGTTGGCTTCTGCAGTAGGGATGGACAAAGTACTTTCCAAGAAAGTATTCCGAGATGCTGGTCTTCCACAAGGTGAATTTACTTATTTCCTTCGACGCGAGTGGGAAAAAGATTCCGAAGCGATCATAGCGAAGATCGAGTCCAAGTTCCAATATCCTGTCTTCCTCAAACCAGCAAACTTGGGCTCTAGTGTTGGTATTTCGAAAGCAGGAAATCGGGAAGAACTGATCGAGGGAATCCATTTGGCGATCAAATATGACCGCAAAGTGGTGGTAGAGGAATTTATTCCAGCACGAGAAATAGAAGTAGCTGTACTTGGGAACGATGATCCTGTAGCCTCCATGCCTGGAGAGATCATCTCCTCCAATGATTTTTATGATTATAATGCAAAATATGTAGATGGCAAATCTATTATCGAGATTCCTGCCAAACTACCAGCAGATAAATTGGAACAGATTCGTGAATGGGCAATTAAGGCGTATAAAGCGATTGATTGTTCTGGTTTGTCTCGTGTCGATTTCTTCTATCGTAAAGATAATGGAGAGATCCTAATCAATGAAATCAACACCATGCCAGGATTCACGCAATTTAGCATGTACGCTAAAATGTGGGAGCAGTCTGGCGTTTCGTACTCCGAGTTGGTTGATCGTTTAATCGAACTAGCTTTGGATCGTTTTGAAGATAAGCAAAAATCGTTTAATAGTATTTAAGAGATCATATACTTAATCCAAACAAGACCAAGTTCACTAAGGAACTTGGTCTTGTTTATAAACCATGTTACTAGCTGAAGTTATGTAAGGTTTTACTTACCCTTAAAATAATCCTTCATAATCTCCTTCGCCCAAGCAGGTTGGTGCACTTCTTCACGTGGAGAGAACTCTTGAAAGTATGGTTTGATATCTACCACTGGTGTGCCGTTTAGTGCGTCCAATCCCTGCACTTGCAACTGTAATCCATCTACTGATATCAACTTGCATCGAGATAGACCCAGTTTATTGGGGCGAGATTTGACACGTTGTGCAAAGACACCGACCTTGGGAAGGTGTGTAAGGTTACGTGGATGTCTTGCTCCATTTTGGATTTTCTCATCAGATACTAAATGCATATAGTAGATCACTTCTAGATGGGAGAATTCTTCCAAACCAAGAGTTGACTCAGGAAAAACTATTTTGGGATCTAAAATAATAGTAGAGACTACACTTCCCCAGTAATCGTCTTCAATAATGGATCGATCATTCTGAATTAACCCAATACTTTCAAGTTCGATTTTCATGGACATTCCCTCATTTCCAAACACTCTAGTCATGTTATTTCAACAAACTGGTCAGAACAATCTCAGTATATCGCATAGCAATATAGATAAGACAGGTGAGTAACAAATGCTATGCTATTTTGTGGTATGGTTTAGGCAAGATTTGAAAAAAGAATAGCAATTATTGTCATAATATTATAGCAATGGTAAAATCAATATAGATTCACAATTTTATAAAAAATACGAGAAGGAGGTTATCCTATTGGTAAAACGTAGAAGCTTCATTCGAAATCTAATTAGTTTGCTGCTAGTTTTTTCCATGATTCCATTACCCTTGTTGGCGATGCAAGAAAATGCTCAAACTAACAATCAAATGAAAGCGGATACACAAAACGTTGATCCATCTCGAATCGACCATTTGGGATCATATTATTATGCATTCCTAAAAGCATCCAAGGAATTCCATGTTCCGAAAGAGATTCTTTTGGCAGTAGGTTATGCCGAAAGTCGTTGGCAAGATCATAAAGGACAACCAAGTCAATTAAATGGTTATGGAATGATGCATTTAGCAGATAATCCTAATAATCAAAGTCTAAAAAAGGCTAGTCAGTTACTGCAAGTATCAGAAGATAAACTAAAGACCGATATTTCTCTAAATATACGAGGTGCTGCTGTCGTTTTAGCAAATCTAGCGAAGGAACATAATGATGGCAAATTGCCTAATAAATTAGAAGATTGGTATACAACAGTTGCTGCATATAGTGGTCTTACTACTCCTTTAACAAAAAAATGGTATGCTGATGAAGTTTATCAGATTATCAATCAAGGGGCGTATCGAGAAGTAGATGGGCAAGATCTCTATCTTCCTCCAACAAACGTGTCCCCTAATCGAAAAGAATATGAGAACGTTCGAGATTTTCAGGCCTTTGCAACTCCAGATTATCCTAATGCCCGTTGGGTCGCAGCACATAGTAGCAATTATACAAGCGCAAATCGCGAATCAGATGGTAATTCTATCGATTATATTATTCTTCATACAACCCAAGGATCTTATAGTGGAGCAATTAGTTGGTTCCAGAATTCAGCTTCGAATGTAAGTGCGCATTATGTAATTCGTTCCAGTGATGGTCAGGTAACACAAATGGTTCAGAATAAAGATATCGCTTGGCATGCTGGTAACTGGGATTATAATGTTCACAGTATCGGGATTGAACATGAAGGCTATGTGAGTGACCCAGCTTGGTATACAGATAGCATGTACCGCTCTTCTGCTAATCTAACCAAATGGCTCGCCGATAAATATGGTATCCCAAAAACACGCTCACGCATTATCGGTCATAACGAAGTACCAGGAGCAACGCATACTGATCCTGGTCCTCATTGGGATTGGACTTACTATATGTCGCTTGTAAATGGTAGCTCTACTTCGGGAATTATCGTAGACAACTCTACTTCAGGACGGTTTTTAGCAAGTGGCAATTGGGATGGAAGTTCTTGGAGCAGTCAAAAATACGGAACCGATTATCGATTTACAACTCCACAGGCTGTCAGTGATGCTGCTTGGTACAAAATAAATGTTCCTACGTCTGGAACCTACGATGTTTATGCATGGTGGCCAGCTAATAGTGGATATAACAATTCTACCCCGTATGTTATTAAAACAACTACTGGAAACAAAACAGTCCATGTCGATCAAAGATCAAATGGTGGAAAGTGGAATTTATTAGGGACGTTTAGTATAGCGGCTGGAGACGATTATGTTGTTGGTGTTTCTAGGTGGACAACAGGTACAGGCTATGTGATGGCAGATGCAGTCAAATTGGTGAAGAGGTAATAAGGAAACCCGAGTACCGTTTATTCTAGACGGTACTCGGGTTTAATCAATTCACTTGATCGGTTAAGATAATCGGCCCATCTGCTGTTAACGCGATGGTATGTTCATATTGGCAGGAGAGACTCCCATCCACTGTTTTGGCAGTCCATCCATCTTCTAGGACATGTACATGATGTTTTCCCAAGTTAATCATTGGTTCGATGGTAAAGACCATCCCTTCTTTCAAAATGGGACCTTTCCCCGCAGGTCCATAATGTGGTACCTCTGGTAACTCATGCATGCGTTGGCCGATTCCATGTCCGATAAAAGGGCGAACGACACTCATTCCTTGGGATTCTGCATATGTTTGGATTGCGTTTCCGATATCCCCAATTCGGTTGCCAACCTTAGCTTGCTCTATTCCTTTCTGGAGTGCAGTATGGGTCACGTTCATCAGTTTGGTAGCTTCTTCTGAAATCTCCCCTACAGCATAGCTCCATGCAGAATCAGCTAGCCAACCATCTAAGTTGACTACCATGTCGATGGTAATAATATCTCCATTCTGTAGAGGTTCTTTACGGGGAAACCCATGGCAGACCTCATCGTTGATCGAAGCACAGGTGGCATATTGATAGCCCATATACCCTTTCTGTTCAGGGATCGCGCCATGCTGCGCTAGATATTCCTCTACAAATTCTTCTATATCCCAGGAGCTCACACCCGGTTGAATCATACTACGGATTTGTTGATGACAGTTGGCGAGTAAGCGCCCAGCTTGATGCATTTTTTCGATTTGATCGGGTGTTTTCACTCAATCTCCTCCTAGTTTTTCTTAAATAAAAATACGATTCCAATACCCACCACACACACAGGCCAATATGAATTGAGGATGTTGGCAACAGGAGCTAAAAATTCGATCTGTCGAATCCCAGGCCAAGCAAAAAAACCGATACAGAGTAAGAGTAATCCGACTGCCAAGGTCATGTTATTATGGTTTAACATAAATTGAAGCAATAGGACAAGCCCAATCATCCCCACTAATACACTCCAGTGACTATCCCAATTCTTTACATAATTGATTCCCCAGATAAATAATCCGATTGATGCGAAGATGCCGCCAATTAGGGTCAGTTGGCTTTGTTTTTGCAAAAAGGAAACAAAAACGAGTACTACTCCTAACAAAAAGAGGAGAAAAGGCCAGGATATAAGGGATTTCACCTCGGCAATTCTTGCTTGTACTACCAGTAACAAAGCTCCCGCGATCACGAGAGCAAAACCAATTGCTTTCGTTTGCATATTGAACTCCTTGAAGTATTTATTTTATTGTGGAAAGAGGAAAATGAGACTATTCAGAAGAATCGCTCTGGGATTCTTTCATGAGACTCGCTACGTTGCTTTTGACTTAGGCGCTCCCTAAATCAAGATTATCATCTGCAGTGGTCTAATAAAATCTATTCTTTTTCTATACCCTTTTTAAGACAAGATGCTACTCTTTCTTCGTTTAAATGACACATTTCCATATTTGACCGACTAAAACCTTCTCCAAAAACAATTCCCTGTTTTTTCCTCGTCTCATTTCAGTCACATTCTGTTTTATGGGTTTTCAAAGGTCTGTGATATAATGAACAAGTTGAATTCACTAGAATCTCACAAAATACGGAGGGATTCTGATGCACATCTTGACGGTGGGTCTCAGTCATCAGACAGCGCCAGTGGAACTGCGGGAGCGTCTCTCGTTCTCAACAGACCGTCTCACTCTTGCTCTAAAACATCTTAGTGAGATGAAGAGTATCCTGGAGGCTGTCATTGTTAGCACCTGTAACCGGATGGAACTATACGTGGTCGTAGACCAATTGCATACAGGAGAATATTACTCTAAAGCATTCCTAGAAAACTGGTTCCAGCTCAATCGAAAAGAATTTGAATCATACTTATATGTAAAAAAAGAGCAAGCAGCAGTAGAGCACTTACTTCGTGTAGTAAGTGGTCTTGATTCACTCGTTTTAGGCGAGACACAGATTTTGGGGCAAGTAAAAGATGCGTTCCAACATGCTCTAGAAGCAAAATCGACTGGAACAATCCTTCATGAGTTAATGACAAGAGCTCTTCGATTTGGTAAGCGTGCTCATCGAGAGACCGAGATTGGACAAAATGCTGTCTCAGTTAGTTATGCTGCGGTAGAGCTTGGGAAAAAACTATTTGCGTCCTTTGAAGGGAAGACAGTAGCGCTGTTAGGTGCAGGTAAAATGAGCGAACTAACTGCGAAACACTTCCAAGCAAACGGTGCAACACGGGTATTAGTTCTCAACCGAACCTTAGCTCGAGCGGAGGAATTGGCACAAAAAGTAGGTGGCGAAGCGATGGAGCTTAGTCAACTACCAACTGCTCTTACCCAAGCAGATATAGTGGTCAGCTCGACAGGAGCAACCGAATATGTCATTACGGTAGATATGATGAAGGAGATTGCTCGCAAGCGATTTATGCCACTGTTTTTGATCGATATTGCGGTACCGAGGGATATCGAGCCTGCGGTTCATGAATTCGACCAAGTTTATCTCTACAATATCGATGATCTTCAAGAGATTGTCCAAGCCAATATGACATTACGCCAACAAGAAGCAACACGCATCGAAAAATGGATCGAACTAGAACTTGTAGAGTTTGCTGATTGGGTGAGCATGTTAGGGGTAGTACCGATTATCCGTGCAATGCGGGAAAAAGCAGTTTTGGTTCAAGAAGAGGCAATGGACCGAATCGAACGGAAGCTTCCAGAACTTACAGAGCAAGAATTGCGTGTGGTTCGGAAGATGACCAAGAGTATCATTAATCAAATGCTACGTGATCCTATTACTCGAGTCAAAGAGTTAGGAGATCATCCTAAACGTGAAGAAGCTCTCCAAATGGCAGCTTATCTGTTTGCTGTAGAAGAGGATTCTAAACTAGCAAAGTCAAAAGAAAAAGATTCGGTTGCAACTTCTGCTGTTGGACTAGTCCAGAAGTTCTCGTTGTCCTAAGGAGTAACAGGGAGGAGATTCTATGTTTCGAGATCAGTGGGGATTGGATTTTCTCCTCTATTTGTATGTGGTGAGTTTGCTGTTCTCGTTCGCGGACCTCATACAGCCCAATCCTCGAACACGAAAACTTTCTTCTGTGTTCTTAGGAGTGGTCTGGATTGGGATAACAATCCAATTCATTTCCCTTCCAATGGGATCAGGTACAATTCAGCCAAGTCTGATATTTGATTGGACGCTGATCACCATTGCCCTAGTAGCAAAGCGATTTTTTCGACGCGATTTGCTTTCGTTTAGCTTAGGAGCAATTGGGTTTGGCGTCCTGTTCTATTATATTTTTTTTGCGCAACCTGTTTCGGACCTAGAGCATCAACAGCTTTTTTCTAAGCTGATTATGCTGCATATTGCCCTCGCCTTTATGGCATATGCCACGTTTATCGTTTCAGGATTGGCTTCCGCTTTTTATTTGTTCTGCAATTCGCAGTTAAAAAAGAAAAAATGGAACCGATGGCTGATGCGACTTCCTAGTTTAGGACACCTACAATGGTTTTCTTACTGGCTTATCGCAGTCGGCTTTTTGTTACTTCTTATTTCTTTGCCTTTAGGTGTATTTTGGGCGATGGAAACATTACCACATTTTCAGATCTGGTCTGATGTGAAGATGTGGACTTCTTGTCTCGTATTGGTGTTTTATGGCTATCTTCTGTATACTTGGCTCGGATCTCCGTGTCCAGGTAAGAAACTAGCTCGGCTCAATTCCGTTGCTTTACTCTTACTGCTGATCAATTTCATAGTCTCAAAGACAGATTGGTCTTTTCATAATTGGTCGTAGACAACGAAGGGAGAACCTTAGATGAAAACCTGGGTAGTAGGATCCCGTAAAAGTCAACTTGCTCTTACCCAAACCAACTGGGTCATAGATCGTTTGAGAGAAGCTGATTCTGAAGTAGAATTTGAATTAGAAAAGATTGTTACCAAAGGCGATCGGATTTTAGATGTTACCCTTTCCAAAGTGGGCGGCAAAGGTCTTTTTGTCAAGGAGATTGAACAGGCTCTGTTGACGAAAGAGATCGATATGGCGATTCATAGCCTCAAAGATTTACCGAGTGTAATGACAGAAGGAACGATCCTCGGCGCAGTACCAGTACGAGAAGATGTACGAGATGTCCTATTATCTAAGGATGGAGTAACCTTAGAGGAATTGCCATCAGGAGCAATTGTGGGAACAAGTAGTCTTCGTCGTCAGGCACAAATTTTAGCAGTGCGTCCTGATTTGCGAGTCGAGTCTATTCGTGGCAATGTCGATACACGAATTCAAAAGATGAAAGATGGCTCATTTGATGCGATTATCTTGGCTGCGGCAGGCTTGAAACGTCTTAGCATGCAAGATCAAATAGTGGAGTATTTGGCGCCAGCGACAATGCTACCAGCAGTGGGACAAGGAGCCTTAGCAGTCCAAATTCGGGAGAACGAGCCAGAATTACTTTCCTTGTTACAACAGATACACTGTGAAAAAACATATCTAGCTGTGGAAGCAGAGAGAGCTTTCCTTCATACTATCGAGGGTGGTTGTCATTTACCGATTGCCGCCTATGCTCAAATTTTGGAGGATGGACAAGTCTCTCTAACTGCTCTTGTAGGAGATCCTTCTGGAGAAAAAATGATCTCTGACACTTTAATTGGAGAAGATGCAAGTGAACTCGGAAAGACGATGGCACAACATTTGATTGATCGTGGTGCCAAACATCTCTTGTCCCAAGTATGAGGTGTTCGAAATGAAACGATTGACTCCGACTGGGGTTCTTCAGGGATGGACGGTACTCGTCACCAGAGCAAAAAGCCAAGCGAGTGAGCTGTCTCAGTTGTTTCAAGAGATGGGTGCGAAGGTGAGAGAGTTTCCAGTAATTCGCTTTGATCCTCCTACGAACCGTGTGGTTCTGGATCAGGCACTCTCTATGCTATCTTCCTTTCAATGGTTGATTTTAACTAGTGTAAATGGAGTTGCAGCTTTTTTTGATCGTATGCAGGAAAAGCAAATTGCGCTAGCGGATTTGGAGAAATTAAAAGTGGTGGCGATCGGGCCCAAGACAGCAAAGGCCATTGAGTCCTATGGTGTCGCAGTAGACTATGTCTCACCAAATTTTCATGCTGAAGGATTGGTAGAGATGTTACGTCCTTTGGTACAACCGAATGATCGCATTCTTTATCCAAGAGCCAATCTAGCGCGAAATGTCATTCCAGAATCGTTACGAGAATTAGGTTGTCAGGTAGAACTTATTGATACATATGAGACGGTTTTAGATGGGGAGAATCGCCAGGAGATTTGGGAAGCTTTGCAACAAGGTGAAATCCAAGTTATCTCGTTTACCAGTTCTTCTACAGTCCGATCTTTTCATCGATTGCTCATAGAATTGGATGCTAACTATCAGTTCATTTTAAAACAGGTACGGATTGTCTGCATTGGACCGATTACTGCCAATACAGCAAGAGAGCTTGGGTTACCTGTCACAGAGATAGCAGACCCCTACACATTACAGGGAATGATAGAGGCTGTCATACGTTTACGAACGAAGGAGAATGAGAGAGATGAGAAACGACTTTACACGTCATCGTCGACTACGCCAAAATGAAACGATCCGCCGCATGGTACGAGAAAATCACGTACATACATCTGATTTGATCTATCCACTTTTCGTGGTAGAAGGGGATAACGTTCATCATGAGATTCCTTCTATGCCAGGGGTCTATCATTTTTCGTTAGATCTATTAGAAAAAGAAGTAGATGAAGTAGTTTCACTTGGTATCCCATCTATTATGGTCTTTGGTGTACCAAATGAAAAAGATGAGGTCGGGACACAAGCATCACATGAGGAAGGAATTGTACAACGAGCAATTCGTCAAATCAAAAAACAAGCTCCTAAGCTTAATGTGATGGCAGATACCTGTCTTTGTCAATACACCTCACACGGACATTGCGGTATTGTCGAACATGGAGAAGTGCTAAATGACCCATCTTTAGATCGATTGGTAGCAACAGCAATCTCTCAAGCACGAGCTGGTGCAGACGTGATCGCCCCATCCAATATGATGGATGGATTTGTTGCAGCAATTCGTCAAGGACTAGACGAGTCTGGTTTTGCTCACGTTCCGATCCTCTCTTATGCGATCAAATATTCCTCTAGCTTCTATGGTCCATTCCGTGATGCAGCTCATTCTACACCAGGGTTTGGAGATCGCCAAAGCTACCAAATGGACCCTGCCAATTCTCGGGAAGGGATGCGAGAGGCGACATCGGATGTACTAGAAGGTGCCGATATGTTGATGGTCAAACCTGGTATCTCTTACCTAGATATAGTCTCTAAGGTTCGTGAGGCATTTGATCTACCAATCGTAGCCTACAACGTAAGTGGCGAGTATTCGATGGTCAAAGCAGCTGCACAAAATGGCTGGGTAGATGAGAGGAAGATTGTATTAGAGATGATGACCAGCTTCAAGCGTGCTGGTGCTGATCTAGTCTTGACTTATCATGCCAAAGATATTGCAAAGTGGTTACAAGAAGAGCGCTACTAAGATCAAACTCCTCCTTTAGATGGAGGAGTTTTTTTGTTGATTCCGGTTAAAGGAGTTAGAATGGCTAGCTGACATTGTTCTAATTGGATGAAGCCCTTTTTTTATCGATGTTGTTTCTTGGTTCATAGCCTAAGCCTAACTATGTCACCTACAAATGAATCACGACATAAAATACCGGGACAAATCAATTAGGAGGCTTGATTCAAATGTATTACTACGAAGATGATCCATATTACATCCACCAGCGTCGCCCTGATTTTGATCGTGGGTTAGAAAGAAGAGTAAACGAATTAGAACGGATCGTACGTCAACAAGCTAGGCAAATTGACAGACTAGAGCGTAGAGTAGATCGCTTAGAACGTAGAGTAGGTACTCGTGCAACAGAAGAAGTATAAAAATGATTACCTCCCAATACTCGAATGATTGGGAGGTTTTTTCTTGCATTGAAAAGTACTGCTTTGACAAGGTTTTATTAGTTTTTTGTGAATGATCTATTTGTAATCTCTACATGATACAATAAAGAAGAATTATACTTTTATGAATACGGGGGATCTCTTATGAAGCTCTTGGTGTTAGGTGGTACGCAGTTTGTAGGTCGTTATATGGTCGAGGCGGCACTTTCCAAAGGTTGGGAAGTAACACTTTTTCATCGAGGCAAGACGAATCAGTCCCTCTTTCCAAACGTGGAGAGAATACTAGGAGATCGTGAGAATGAGCAGGATTTAGCAAAGTTAAAGGATCACAAATGGGATGCAGTCTTGGATGTATGTGGATTCACTCCAGACGTGGTACGGAAATCACTAGCTGTTCTGTCTCATGTTCCACACTATACTTATATATCCACCGTTTCGGTTTATCAAAATGGCTTTTATGAGAATCAAGTAACGGAAGATAGCCCGCTTGCTACGTTAGAAGAAGAGCGAGTTCTCGAGATTCGAAAGCAAGATAATTGGAAGGAGTATTATGGGGAGCTAAAAGCCTTATGTGAGAAAGCAACCTTAGAGTATTTTCCAGCCAATCATCTCATTATTCGTCCTGGTTTGGTAGTAGGTCCCTATGATCATTCCGACCGCTTTACCTACTGGGTAGAGAGAATTGCCGAGGGTGGGGAAGTCTTAGTACCAAAAGAGCTAGATAGTGTGCAGTTTATTGATGTCCGAGATCTAGCTAACTACACGATTCAAATGATAGAACAACGACAAATAGGGATTTTCAATGGAATCGGACCTGCGGAAAAGATGTCGATGAGACAATTTGTAGAGGAAACCAAAGTTGCCTTACAATCGAATGCTACCTTCACTTATGTGGAAGATTCCTTTCTCCTAGAATACAATGTTGGGATGTGGGTGGAATTTCCTCTTTGGATTCCAGGTGGTCGGCAAAGGTTTCTACCAGATAAAGCAATGAAGTCTGGACTTACACTGCACCCACTGAGTGAGACAGTGCAAGACATAAATGAGTGGTGCCAGACCAGGCAAGAGCAGGAGCGAAAAGCGGGACTGGACCGTAGGAAGGAACAAGGGATTTTAAAGGAATGGAACAGGAGTGAAAATCAGTAATTATGCTGTGTCCCCAATGCAAGTCAGATAATTTTACGGAAGGAAAAGTAAAACCGAAAGAGGTTATTAAATTTGGAGTAATTTGTGGGATCACTTTAATTGTTTTATCGCTGGCATTAGATGTTTTCGCAATTCTCTTTCAATGGGAACATGCTTTAAATTCTACTGATGAAAGGATACGTGCTGGTGCTATTAGTATATTCATTTTACCAGTCGTGTTCTGGTTTATTATGAGAAATCGAATCGCTTATGAATGTATAAATTGCCAGCATAAATGGTATAGCAAGTAGCGATATTCTTTGTTTATCAAACAAGGAGGATCATTTGATGACTTACTATGTATGCGGCACATGTGGAATACAATACTCTCCGACAGAGACCGAACCAGAACGCTGTATGATCTGTGACGAAGAGCGCCAATATGTGAACCACAATGGTCAATCTTGGACTACTCTAATGGAGATGCTGGAGTCTGGGTTTTACCAAAATGAAATTCTCCCAGAAGAAAAAGGGCTGTATAGCATTGTGACAAAACCAGAGTTTGCAATCGGTCAAACTGCCTACCTCGTTCAGACAGAGGGATTTGGGCTGTTGTGGGACTGTATCTCATATCTTGATGAAACCACTATAGAGAAAATAAATGAACTTGGCGGGATCGATGCAATCGCTCTTTCCCATCCACACTATTATGCTACTCAGGTAGAATGGGCAGAAGCGTTTGATGTACCAATCTATATACATGAGGATGATCAGCGGTGGGTGACACGCCCTAGTGAGCATATTCGTTTCTGGTCTGGTGATCAGTTAGAGCTAGCACAAGGAGTTACCATTCATCGATTAGGAGGGCATTTTGCTGGCGGTAGTGTCCTGCACTGGGCAAATGGTGATGAAGGAAAAGGTGTTATGCTAACAGGAGATATAATTACAGTAGTAGCAGATCGACAATGGGTTAGTTTTATGTATAGCTATCCCAATCTGATTCCTTTGCCAGCTAGTAAGGTGCGAGGGATAGCAGAACAGGTTAAGCCACTTGCCTTTAATCGTTTGTACAATGCCTTTCATCGGGTCGTCAAACAGAATGCTGCTCAATCTGTACAGAGATCAGCAGAACGATATATAGCTGCACTTGAAGGAAGATTATTCACAACATAAAAAATGTTATAACGATACTTAGATGATACATTGAAAGAAGAAAAAACGGACACATCCTAATGCGTAGTGTCCGTTTTTTTTGTTTTTCCGAATCTTTAAATAGGAGGGAGGTTGGTCATTTTTTATCTAAATCGATTTTTTATATAGACATAAGATTCTATCAGATATAGAATATATTATATATTTTATATCTATTGCCATTGATAGTTTATCGATGATAATAGATTTTGATCTAGTACCGATCCTGTTTTACGAAATCGATGGAAAGCGAGAGATAGTCTGTGCAAAGTCATTCTTTTTTGACGCATAATCCATTAAGGAAGCAAGCTTATGAGATCTTGAAAGAAGCAATTATTTTAAATCACCTGAGGGAGAAGGAAGCGATCCAGGAAAAAATGGCGAAAGAACGTTATGGGATCAGCCGTACTCCTTTTCGTGAAGCGATTCAAGCTTTGGAAGCAGATGGTTGGGTACAGACCATTCCATACAAAGGAACCTTTGTAAGTCCGCTGACTGTACAAGATATTGAAGAGATTTTTGAATTGAGGATTCTTGTAGAAGTTCATTTGTTAAAACAAAATCAAGATTCAATTACAACGGAGCAGATTCAAAAGCTGGAATATCTTCATGGGCAGATGCAGACCGCACATCGATTTCAAAATGAACAGGAGTTTATCAAATTCGACCGCGATTTCCATACTCTTTTAGCAGAGTTAGGGAATAACCGACGGATTCGTGCTCTTTATGATCAACTTTCCGATAACATGCGTCGGATTGGAATGAAGGTGCTTGCCAAAGAAAGACGGGCAGAAGAAGTGTTAGAAGAACACCAATTAATCATCGATTGTTTACGAAAAGGTACTGGGGAAACTGCTTTATATGAACATTTGTTGCGAACCAAAGAGACGTTTATTCAATTATTTGAGAGAAAGGGATGAGGAGATATGAATCTCTCTTTTTTACTAGAGGATGAAAGCGTTATCATTGATGTAAAAGGTGCCATTTGCATTGGTTATGCAGGTCGTAATCAAGAATTGGTGAAAGCACATATTGAAGAACTTGCGAAAGAAGGAATCGCTCCTCCACCAGAAGTGCCGATGGTATATCCAGTAAGTGATTTATTGGTTACACAGGAGGAGGAGGTACAAGTACTAGGAAACAAGACCTCAGGAGAAGTGGAGTTTGTGTTAATCCATCACCAAGACGAGTGGTATGTCACCTTAGGATCGGATCATACAGACCGAGAATTAGAAGCATACAGCATTCCTTATGCAAAACAAGCTACGCCTAAGCCAATTGCCAAACAACTTTGGAGAGTGGCAGATTGTACTGAACACTGGGATCAGCTCGTCTTAACTTGCGAAATCCAAGCGCAAGGTGGTCAGTGGGAAATATACCAATCTGGTACCGTTGCATCGATTTTATCTTTAGATGAAATTTTTGGCTTTCTAGAGAAGAAAGAAGCCCTTCATCCAAATGGGTCTACAGTAGTCTTTTCTGGAACAGTACCTGTTAAAGATGGTCATTTCCGCTTTGCTCCTAACTATCGTCTTACACTTCATGATCCTGTGCTAGATAGAGAGATTAAGTTGAATTATCAAGTAGAGGATATTTCGAAATAAGGAGGGGAACTTTTTGCGAATCGCCATTTGTCAGCTGAATGTATTGCAAGGGAAGTCAGAACAAAACGTCCAAGAAGCAGAAAAAGCGATTGCTATCGCAGTGTCCAAAGGGGCCGAAGTAGTTGTATTACCGGAGATGTGGAAGAGTGGGTATGATTTTTCCAATCTAGAGAAACATGTGGAACCAATGGAAGGAGAGACATGGAAGTGGCTCTCGAAACAGGCAAAACAACATCAAATTTGGTTAATTGGTGGCTCATATACCCTTCAAGAGGATGAAAAAGTATACAATGCTTCCTTTTCCTTTGATCCCAAAGGAAATTGTATCAATGATTATCGGAAACTTCATCTAATTGGGTTGATGAACGAAGATAAGTATTTAACAGGGGGGGAAACATATCAAACTTTCCCACTGGGAGATCATTTAGCTTCTGTCATTATCTGTTATGATGTTCGTTTCCCTGAATTAATTCGAACCTATGCCATCGAAGGGGCAAAGATCTTATTTGTTCCAGCACAGTGGCCGATTCAAAGGGAGGAGCATTGGCTGTCCCTCTTAAAAGCTAGAGCAATTGAAAATCAGATGTATGTAGTAGGAACCAATGTTTCTGGACGTAACGATCAAGATGTTTTCAATGGAAAGAGTATGGTGTTCGATCCTTGGGGGAACGTGGTCGCCGAAGGAGGAACGGAGCCAGAAATCTTGTTGGCTGATATTGATCTAACAAAAGTAGATGAAGTTCGCAACGCGATCCCAGTGTTCCGCGATCGTGTCTCACATTTGTATCGAATATAGAAAAATATATAGATAAAGGAGAGGAGTCTATTGGAGAAAAAGAAATCAAATGTTCGATGGTGGTTGGCGTTTGTTTTCTTCCTAATCGGATTGGTAGCTTACATGGATCGTTCCAACATTGCCGTGATTGCTCAACCTATTATGGAAGATCTCAATATGGACAAAGTGCAGTTTGGTTGGCTTGCCTCGTTCTTTTCTTTAGGTTATGCGTTAGCCCAGATTCCTTCAGGTATGCTGGCTGAAAAACTAGGGGCACGTAAAATTGTTACATATGCCCTCGTGTTCTGGTCTCTGTTTACCGCTTTGACAGCTACTGTAAAATCTCATGGTTTACTTTATGCCATACGTGGGTTGTTTGGAGTAGGGGAAGGTCCTATGTATCCCGGGAATGCAGTATTTAACACCTATTGGTTCACCAAAGGGGAGAAGGGACGCGCTGCTAGTGCACTCTTAGCAGGATCTTACTTTGGTCCTGTTATCGCACCGGTCATTACGATCGCTATCTATAACTGGATCGGTTGGGAAGGCGTTTTCTATGTATTTGCCGTGATCGGATTTCTCCTTGCTATTGTCTGGTACTTAATCGGTAGAGATAAACCCGAAGACCATCCTTGGGTGAACAAAGAAGAATTGGATTACATTGTAAAAAATCGCTCTGTCCAACAAGAGAAAAAAGAAGCTGCACCTTGGCGAAAACTATTGAAAAATGGTCGTTTCTGGGCGTTGGGCCTTCAATATTTTGTTGTCTTATATATCGTTACCTTTTTCTTAGTTTGGCTACCTACCTATCTTCAAGAAGTAAATAACTTTTCAATGGAGAAGATGGGATTTGCAGCTAGCCTTCCATGGCTTGCGATCTTCTTTACGGTCATGACAGGTGGAGCGATCTCGGATCGACTTGTGAAACAAGGAAAAAGTAAGTTTGTAGCTAGAGGAGTCTTAGCTATTGTAGGGCTGATCATGTTTTCGGTAGCGATGTATTTCGCTGCTTATAGTACGGATCCATGGATGAACGTACTATGGCTTACGATTGCCTTGGGATCACTCGGTTTCCCTGTCGTGATTTCATGGGCGACTTCCAATGATTTAGGGGAAGAGTACGCAGGCTCCGTTTCTGGATGGATGAATCTTTGGGGGAACATTGCTGCTTTCCTATCCCCGATCATCTGTGGATGGTTAGCACAAAATATCGGTTGGGAAGAAACACTTCTTGTCTCCATTGTTCCGATCTTGCTAGCAGTGGGAATGTGGTTTATGGTGAAACCTGATAAGTCTCTTGTGAACGAGATTAAATAGAAAAATACGCACTCCCTCGTGATTAAGTAGAGGAAGTGCGTTTTTTTTAATAATTTACTACTTTCTTTCCTTCGGTGATCTCTAAGAACTGGTCTTCCAAACTCTTTGTCTCTGGTTGAATTCCATAGACTGCGATGCCAGCTCGAACGAGCGCTTCGTTTACAACTGGGATCTGCTTTTCTTCTAAGTCTAGTAAAACTCCGTTTTTTGTGACTTTTATTGGTAGATCAGGTGCTTCATTTTGCAGGATGCTCATTACAGATTCTATCTCTTTTACTCGGAACAGGACACGATTCTCTCCTTCTTGCACGAATTCTTGAATCTCTTTTACGTCAACTAGTTGTCCATTCTGGATGATCGCGATTCGATCACACATTAATTCCATTTCACTAAGGAGGTGACTAGATACCAAGACTGCTAAGTTTTGCTCATGAGCTAATCGTTTGAGATGATCACGTAGTTCTCGGATTCCGCTTGGATCGAGTCCGTTTGTCGGTTCATCTAAGATGAGTAGTTTTGGGCGATGGAGCAGTGCTTGGGCGATACCTAAGCGCTGTCTCATACCGAGCGAATAACGTTTGACTTTTTCATGGATTCGCCCTTCCAGACCGACGAGCTTGGTTACTTCGGCAATTCGTTCTTCTTGTTCTTCTTTGTTACGGAATGAACGGGAGATTCTCGCATAGTGAAGAAGATTTCGGTAACCAGAAAGGAATTTATACATTTCTGGATTTTCTACAATGCCTCCTACTGATTGAATCGCCTGCTCAAAGTTTTGAGCAATGTTTTTTCCAGCGATCCACGCTTCTCCTTCACTGATCGACATTAGACCCATGATCATCCGAATGGTGGTCGTTTTCCCAGCGCCATTTGGGCCCAAAAATCCATATACTTCTCCTGGATATATTTCAAGATTTAGATCTTTTACTAGTGTTTTGGAGCCGATACGTTTGGTGAGACCTTTGGTTATCAAGATTGGTTTTGTCATGTTTTACTCCTCCTAAGCTGTGATATCTCGTTTAGTAAAGACGAACCAAGTTAGGGCGATGAAAAATACATAGTGAACTGCTAATACTGCGATGGAAATCTCTAGTGTGAGTCCTGGTAACGTTTGAACTCCGTTAAAATATGGTTCCAGATCAATATTGTTCATAAGAAGATACTTTGCCCAACTAAATTTGGTAGCGAGGATATAAGAGATGGTGCCACCTATAAAATACATCGCAAGACCGATACCAACTGCCATAGCTTGATTGCGGAAAATAGTAGAGATGGCAAAGCAAAGAGTGACGATCATAAGCAGTTGGACAAAGGCAAAGCCAAACTTTTGAAGTAGGTTCATCCATACGTTTTGTTCGTGAACGACGCCATCCTTGTAAATAAGAACGTTTTGCAAGATTCCATCAAAGCCCAATAGCAAGCCGCCAATCAGCACCGCACCTAGTGTGACAACTAAAAGACAAAGTAAGGAAAAGGAGATCGTGACGATATATTTAGCCAGCAAGATCTTCCAACGCTGATATGGTCGTATTGCTAGGAGCTTAATCGTTCCCCAACTAAATTCACTGGCGACAATACCTGCGGAAATAATAACCGTAAAGATCGAGATGAGAAAATAAACTTGATCTGTTCCCGATAGAAAGCGATTGGAAGCAGATGGTTTTAGGTCATGATCAATTCGATATTGGTTTTTTGCGATACTTTCTTGATGCATGCCTTTCATATGGGAAGGGAGACTCGTTTCTGCTTGTTCCCATTTTTGATTTTGATCAGCCAAGATTTGCTTCCAATCATCTCGGTATTCACTAGCTTGTTTATTGTCGATTGCAAAATAGACAATAGGAATCAGCAGAAAAATAATCATGATCCAAGTGCTAATACGCCGATAGATTTTCATATTTTCATTTTGAATAAGTCCTATCATATTTCTCCTCCTGAATGTCTGTATGTAGAGTGTAGTTTTCCGCTCTTTCTATTTGTGATGAAGTGTTGCGTCAAAAGAGGGTCATAGAGAATATATCAAGGTTACCTTAACAGGAGTGAAACAACAGAATAATAGCAGAGAAAATCTGATAACTGGCGAAAAGGAACAGGAAGTAAAATGGAGAATGTTTGGAGTGAAAGACCAGAATGGTTATATAGTCTATTGTCCCAATCAGATGGTATAAGAGGACTGTCAAGGAGAAGAAAGAAAAAGTCACCCAACAATGCGGCTTTTTGTTTCGAAAAGCATAAACATTCGGTATCATAAGAGTATAAATCAATTTAAAAAGGAGTTTTAAATTTATGAAACTACGAGAGTTTATTTCTCTCCCACTTTTCATACTAATGATCCCATTACTAATACCTGGCATTATAGATGATTTTTTTGGTATTTTAGACCAATTACTTGATTTGATCATCGCAGTATTTGAGTTTGCGGTAGATATTATTGCCTACATTCTGGCATTTTTCCGAGCTATCTTAAACATCTTTACCGGTGGTTAATAGATACATTAGGGAGAGAATTTCATTTGCATAGAGACCTACTCGTGCCTTTTATAGGGGAAATTGATTTCTACCACACTATTATGCTATCGAACTCCTCTTGGCTTTCTCTCCTTATCTCATTACGCTACAATATAGGCATAGCTACCTCGTACATAACAGGAGGATTATCAAATGACTCGCAGTTACAAGTTATCCAAAGAATATTTTGCAGAAGCAGTACAATACATACCAGGTGGGGTAAACTCTCCTGTTCGAGCGTTTCGTTCGGTGGAGATGAATCCGATCTATTTGGAGCATGGAGAAGGTTCTCGTGTCTATGATGTAGATGGGAACGAATACATAGATTATATCGGCTCATGGGGGCCTCTTATTTTAGGGCATGCTCATCCAAAGGTAATTAGTGCTATTCAAGAGACAGCAGCCAAAGGGACTAGTTTTGGTGCGCCTACCGAGTTAGAAACAGAGATGGCAAAGCTAGTAATCGAGCGTGTCCCTTCCGTTGAGATTGTCCGAATGGTGAATTCTGGAACAGAAGCAACAATGAGTGCATTGCGTCTTGCCCGTGCCTATACCAAACGGAATAAAATTGTAAAGTTTGAAGGTAGTTACCATGGTCACTCAGACAGTCTCCTGATCAAAGCTGGATCTGGAGTGGCAACACTAGGGCTTCCAGACAGTCCAGGTGTATTGGAAAATACAGCTCAGCACACACTTACGGTACCGTACAACGATTTAGATAGCTTCCGCATGGCCTGTGAGAATTTTGGCGAAGATATTGCGGCTGTAATCGTAGAGCCAGTCGCAGGTAATATGGGAGTGGTCCCTCCAGAACCAGGATATCTCGAAGGGTTGCGTGAGATAACAGAGCAGTATGGTATTGTGCTCATTTTTGATGAGGTGATGACCGGATTTCGGGTAGGCTACCACTCTGCGCAAGGTCTTTACGGGGTAACTCCAGACCTGACTACGATGGGAAAGGTGATTGGAGGAGGTCTCCCTGTCGGTGCCTATGGTGGTAAAAAAGAGATCATGCAGATGATCGCTCCATCGGGACCTGTTTACCAAGCGGGTACTCTTTCAGGAAATCCACTTGCCATGGTTGCGGGGATCACCACCTTGCGAGAAATGACTCCAGAACGTTATGAAGAACTAGACCAAAAAGGGGCATATCTAGAAAAAGGCTTGCGTGCCAATGCAGAAGAAGTAGGGCTTCCATACCATCTCAATCGGGTTGGCTCGATGGTTTGTATGTTCTTCACAGAAGAACGAGTGATCAATTACGATCAAGCAAAAAAAGCAGATACCAAGTTGTTTGCTAAGTACTTCCGCTTGTTAACAGAGAACGGTGTGATGATCGCACCGTCACAATACGAGGGAATGTTTATTTCGACAGCTCATAGTAAAGAGGATTTGGCAAAAACGCTAGAGATTCATCGTACGGTATTGAAAAAATTAACCTCATAATAAAGAAGAGAGACCTATTAGATTGGGAATGATCATCCAACTAGTATGGTCTCTTTTTGTATGAATTAGTAGTTTATAGATGGGTAATAAATTGTTCTACTTCCATACTTCGATGTTCCCATGTATTTTCTAATGCATATTGGATACGTGATGGAGCATCGCCTGGATTAATCAGTCGCTTTTTTATATGCGCTAAAAATTGCTCATGGGTAGTAGCTATATCTATATGTGGTTGCATGAGGCGACTCTCTGGCAAATCAGTAGAGATCGTAGGAATTCCAGAAGCAAGGTATTCATAGGCTTTGACCGGGTTGGTTGCTAGGGTAACAGAAGTAATTCGAAAGGGAATCATACATATAGAAAATCTTTTTAGATAGTGAGGAAGAAGGAGATGTGGTTTGAATTCTAGATACCGAACATTGGGCAAGTGTGAATGTTGAAACTTTCTACCAAATTCTGGTCCGATTACTGCTACTTTTATTTTCGTGTCCATAGTAGAGATTTTTTTGATTAGTGTCTCATCGACCCATGGCGCCCATGCTCCAATATATCCCACCCATTTTGTCTGCTCTTCTTCCTCCCAATCAACAGGTAGGGGAAGTTTCTTTCTTTCATGCAGTTTCATTTCAGGATCATAGGCATTGCGGATTAAAGCTAATTTTTTCGTTGGAAACATGTTTTTTATACGTCTATACAAGCGTTCCGAACTGCATACAATCCCATCAGAGAGTGTAGCCATTTCCTTTTCATAGGGCATCCAATCAGAGAATTCATCAATACAATCATATATAACCCAATCAGCCTGATAGGATGGAATAGTGGATGCAAGTTTTGGGTAGGAACACCAAATTCCAATAGTTTGACCTGACTTTCGTAATTTAGGTAACTCATTGTATAACCAATTAGTATGATTATGTACAATATATAAATTTGGCTGGACTTGCTCTGTTCGTTTATTTTGTTGTGTTTTGTTGCAATAATATATAATATTTCCCCTTTTAGATAGTTGAGATAATAATTGCTGGGGTCTTTGTTTCATCCAATCCCAATCAATCGTTGGAGGATAAATTATAATCATTTGAATCCCTCCATAATCGTTACGTTACTATTTCATCCTTACCCTGTGGATTCTCTTTTTAGAAGCACATATTGGTCACAGCAATCATATCGTGATCATAGTTGAGAACGGGGAGGAGTTTTTAGTGCTTATCTTTATTCAAGAAAATGACAACCCGCTTGCACTAAAAAAGACTCTCCATTGTTTACATCCCTTCGCAAACCATTTCCGAATTGTCCCGTTATCTACCGATATTGCAACTCATATCGTTACGTATCTTGATCAATACGATGAGCCTTTTTTTCTCGCTTTCCGAGCAGGAGATCAGATAAAAGCTACTTTTTTCGATATGTTGGAACAATGGATTATCGACTTACCGAATGACTTTGCTGGTGTGATGATAGATCATGAAGAGAATAATCAGTTCCCGTTTCTTTGGAGAACAAAGGCAGTAAAAGAAGTTCCAGTGAATCAGTGGGGGTTTATTCCATTTGAGCGTTATGTGTTTCATAAATTGCATTCCTGCCTAAAACAAAACTGGAAATGGCAGAAGGTCAAATTAGGAGATAGGCTATCAAACTCACGAAAAGACCCTGTTTGGATGAAACGATCAACTGAATGGAGTTTCATTCAACCATTTCTGTCTCAACCCAATCATTCCGTGATTCTTCCTAAACCGGCCATTGTTTGCTCAAACATTATTTGCAATGATAAAAGATCTGCGTCTTCTGCATCAATCTCTTTAGAAAAGATAGATTTAAATAATTCCCATTTCACCGATTATTATATATAATGAATCTGTTCAAATCCTACAGCGTGATAGAGGATATCAAATCATGGTGTCTTTTATCATGCTGTAGGATGGTTGGACGTTTGTCTAGCCTGAATCAGCAGCAGACCTAAAATGGAAAGGTTGCTGGTTTATTATGAAAGGTAATTTAGGATTTGCTGGAGTTGCATTCGGATTAATTTTACTAGTGTTTGCAGTATTTGTTTTCTTTGTAACCCTTGGAATCGCAGTAGTGGTAGGACCTGAAGTTATCGTACCCGGATCGATTGTAGCACTTCTTTTACTGTTCATTGCCTTTGCCTACATCAAATTTGGTGTTAAGTAAAGGGGCTAGACCGACACACCTCTTAGTGGTGTGTCTTTTTTATTGATGGCAGGTTAGCTTATATTGAGTCAAAGATGCTGTTATCAATGATCATTATCTTATTTGATTGATAACAGATAAGATCATTTTTGCACGGCTTTATCTGGATGGGGTAACATGATTCTTTCTTCTCGTCGTTTTTTTCTCAGATAGTACCGATCCCGCGCTTGTTCATATTGTTGTTTTTCTTCTGCACTTTCTGGAATTACATTTGGTACCGAGGTAGGTTTTCCATTTTCATCTAGTGCTATGAAGGTCAAATACGCCCGAGATGTTAACTTTCTTTCACCTGTGAGTAAATTTTCCGATTCAACTTTTACAAATACCTCCATCGAAGTTTTATGAACCCACGACACACATGCTTCTAAGACAATAGCTTCCCCTGTTTTGATGGGAGCTAGAAAATCAAAGTTGTCGCTTGAAACGGTAACGACAGGTTTGCGACAGTGACGCATAGCCGCGATACACGCAATTTTATCTGCATAAGCCATCACTTTCCCACCGAAAATGGTATTGTGATGGTTAGTATCAGGTGGAAATACAAGGTATGTCGACCGAGTTCTCGATTCACTAATAGTTTTCGCTTGCTGTTGCATATCAAATCTCCTTATTTTGAACAACTGTAATGAAAATAAGGCTAAGTATCGAAGTTGATAAATGATAGGAAGAAATATTATTCTTTGATGTTTCTATTACGAAGTAGGTGTCAATTGGTTATGTGAAATATCTGTATCAACAATGCAAAGAAAAAATAAAAAGACATTTCTAACGGTCAAATAGAAAGTTAGAAATGCCTAATAATCAGTGACAGATATAAAACTCTAGTACTGTTATCACCATTCTAACACCTCCCTATCTCTCGTAGGTTAAGCAGTGTTGTCGAAACAGGCAGGTATCCTGACTTGAGGATATTATCAGCAATTTGCCTTCCTAATTTTTGGACGATCAGTGGCAATTTGTAGTGCTGACTCCTCTTTCACAGTGGCGGGACCGTGTCGGATTTTCACCGAGCTTCCCTTTTCATCCTTGAATTTTTTTGCTCAAGGAACCTGTCTCCACTATATAGAGTTGTTATAATAACACCCAATCAAACTGAAGCAGTTAGATGGTATACATGTTTAACATAGCATACAATTAACATATTCACATCCTGTAATACCTCAAAGATCCTATTCCGTAGAAGTTTTTATTTAGACGAGTCTTGCGGAATCTATTTGTAAATTCAACTAGACCAACTGACACTTTTACCTCGAGAGGTGTCTTTTTTTCTGTCTATTTCGGCTCTTGTCCTCATCTCGCGGTATACCGCCAGATGAGTCGCATATAGATAGAACAATACCAAACCGCCGATTTCTTGTGCCATATGAAAACGGAAGGTAAGAAGGAGGGAAACTTCTTGGAAAACCAGTTTCAACAACTGCGTTTTAACATCTCTGAGAAAGTCCGACTGCAACCGCAGCAGGTCGGAATTCGAACACTTTTGGAATTAGATCTGTATCCAGATGTGGAGATCCAAGATGAGGGACAACATCTTAAAATCCAAGGTTATCTTCGCTTACATGGACAGTATTTAGGAGATCAGTTGGAGTATACAGAAAGTATGGAGGATGCAACTACTCTTCAATCCGAAGAAATTGCATATGTCATTCCGGTAGAGATCACCTTACCGGCGGACAAGGCAGCGATCGACTACATAGAGGCAGAAATTGAGTCGTTCGACTATCAAATCCAATCGGAGTTTGAGCTTCAGATTGATGCCATCCTTACGATAGATGGAATCTTACCAGAAGAGACAGAAGTAGCTCCATCAGTGGTAGAAGAAGTGAAAACAGAAGATAATCCGTCCTATGAGCGTTATGAGATGGATACAGAAATAACCAAACCACTTAAACAGGATGAAGAAGTTCAGGAAGACTTGCTAGATACAGAACAGGGAGAGTCACTAAAAACAGAACAAGAAAAGTCACTAGATGCAGAACAAGAAAAATTACAAGATACTGATCAGCCTAGTGTGATTATACGGGCGGAAGAAGAAATTCCTGCTTCTGAAGTAACACCAGAAAAAGTAGAAGAAAAACAGATACTCCCAGAAGAGAAGGTTGTGCCTGCTGTCGAAGAGGTACCTTCACAGGAATCAGTATTTACTCCACAACAAGATTTGAAGATCGAGATCGAAAAACGAGAATCAAACCATTTAGAGTCAGAAGTGGAGCAACCAGAAGAATTGGAAGAAGAGGTGCATGATGAAGGAGTAAGTTTAGAGGAACAGACAGATACACCAGCTTCCACTCCTCTTCCATCAGGACAATGGTCCAATTGGCTGATTCGTAATCGCGAGGATGAACAATTTACACCGATGCGAATGGTAATCGTACAACAAGATGATACATTGGATTCGCTAGCAAGTAAGTATGAGGTATCGGTCAATACCCTTGTATCATTTAATAATTTAAGCACAGACCGTCTTGAACAAGGACAGATCATTAAAATCCCTGGCACCAAACGTGTCGGCTAAAGCAAGGGGGGAGGAAATTGCGAGAAGGAACACCTCCTGAGTACCATAATGAATTATGGAGTGCTATTGAAGCATTTGGCTGGAAACCAAAAAAGGTAGACTTATACTCTGGTGTATACCGAGTCGAAGTCGATGACCGTATCTATGCTCTAAAGGCAAGTAATCGCTCAAGAGAAAAACTATTATTATTCCACAAAATGAGTTCTGATTTACAGGATCTAGGGTATCCTCATCTACTGACTTGGGAAAAAAGTGTGAGTGGTGAGCAAATTGTTCAGACTGGAAAATTGGTATGGTATGCAACGGATTGGATCCAACCATTTGATCCAGCCAGTATCGAAAGTGCTATTCCACTGGTTCAATCCTTAGCAACGTTGCATCGGTTAGCAGAACCGATCGCAGCAAAATTCCCAATTCTCCATCAACAGGAAAAAGAACAGTACTTGGATCATCTCCGAGAACGTAAAGAAAAATGGGAAAGCTTTGTTCAGCAAGCTTCTTCACCAGAGTATCCATCATCTGTAGATCGTTTAATTGAAGAAAATTGCGAAACGGTCGATAAGTTGTTTACTTTTGCATTACGTGGGATGGAGAAATTTTTGGAGAAAGAGCAGGGTGTTTTTCCTCGTGTCACCTTATGTCACAAACGCATTCATCCAAGCAATGTAGTGGTGCAAGATGAGGATCAATTCTACTGGATTGATTGGGATCATGTTCAATTAGATACTCCTGCCAGAGACTTGGCCTTTTTCCTTAGACGGTTTTCTAATTGGGAAAACCCAGAAGCGATCTATCAAGCCTACGAAGAAGCCAATCCTCTATCGACGAAAGAAAAGAGACTCTTGGCAATTTATCTCGCGTATCCTGAGCGGTTTTTAGCAAAAGTGACCGATTATTATGAAGCACCACGTGTGTCAACGGAAGGAGAGAGTTGGCAAGAGATTCAAGAGGAGTTTCAAGTCTATCAAAGTTTTTATCCTCTTATCACAGAACTATGGTCTGCTAAAAAAACAGAAGAGCAAACAACTACAGTCAAACAGGAGACTCAAGCTAAAGCAAAATCAGTTGTCAGAAAAGGGAATTCGCGGGTTGCTTCCTCTCGTAATGGAAGGAGAAGGACTCGGAAAGGCTAACCAAGAGACTCCCAAAGGCGGGAGTCTCTTTTTGCTCACCGTGTAGCTAGTTACTATTGTTTAGGGAGATTCTCCTGTGAATGGTGTCGTATCTCCCGAAGCCATTTTTTCAGCTTCCAGATGGGATAGGTGAGCGTAATGATCCATAAAAGCTCTCGTAGCACTGGGCTCACATCCTTTTGTCATAGGGTAAATAATTTGGTTTAGGGAAACATTTAAATTCTTAAAATCATTATATGTTCATAAAGATGCGAAAAGTTCTGGGCGAAAGTGTGGAAACTACCTAAAAAACAGACAAACATCCTCGGTTATGTTAGAATGGGAAAAGCATTTTGGAAGAACGAAAGGAGCATTTTAAAAGCAGATGGAAAATCAGAATGTGGACAAAGGCGGACAAGTGATGAAAAACGCAGCCAAAAAATTGTATCGAGGGTTATTGTTCATTCTCTTTCTTGCCATCATGATGCTCTGTACCGTCCTCGTTCTAACATTTCTCGCGGACCCACAAGGAATGTTAGAGACGATTAAGAAAGCCTTTGGACTAAACAGTTAAAAAACATTGTACTTGTTATATTTTTTTCCCGTACCCGTGACGATGGCAGTCACGGGTTTTTATTTGGTTCAACAGAAGAGAAGTTTCAGATTCCTAAAATAAGGAGAGGCAGATAAGATTTCTGACTTCCCGTATAGTGGGAGTCTTTTTGTATTTAACTAGGGGCGCTATCTTATATCTCTTTTGCAATAGTAGAATATTAGTCGATTTCATTAAGTTTTTTTATTACTAGGAGTATAATGGGTAATTATTACGTTTCTCTAAGGGAAAAACGAATGGAGCTTTGTTATGCTGCAAAAAATGAATCAACTGTTGGGAAAGTATTTACCACTCCTTACTCCTGCCAGTGTTGGCGTCGGAATTCTTTTAGCGGACTATTTACATCATCTTGCTTTTTTAGTTCCTTGGTTTTTTGCTGTAATGACCTTTTCTGGAAGCCTGAAAAGTAGCTTTAAATCGTTACAAGACACGATTACGCATCCTGTTTCGATGCTAATTGCATTAGTGGTGCTACATGTCATCACTCCCTTGTGGGCTTATGGAGTTGGTCTTGTAACTTTTGGCAATGATCACGATATGATTATCGGATTGTTACTTTCCGTCGTAATCCCGACAGGAGTAAGTAGTGTCATATGGGTGTCGATGTTAAAAGGAAATGTTGCATTGACTTTATCTACCATTTTGATTGATACTGTTTTATCTCCGTTAATTGTGCCATATAGTTTAAAGCTGTTTTTGGGAGCTAGTGTGCATTTTTCCATGGCGGGAATTATCCAAGGGTTATTTACGATGGTAGTACTTCCATCCATTCTAGGCATGGCGTTGAATCAATATACCTCTCCATCGTTTACTAATAATCTTTCTTCTAAATTAGAACCATTCTCGAAGTTAGGAATCGTTGCGATCGTTTCTATTAACGCTTCCGTCGTTGCTCCTTACTTCAAAGAAGTGAATTTAGAACTCGTATCAATTGCAGCCACTGTTTTCTTTATTGCTCTATCTGGTTACTTTTTTGCTTGGATGATTGGGAAACTGCTAAAAAGGGAACCAAATGAGATTATCGCATTGGTCTTTACAGGAGGAATGCGTAATATCAGCGCTGGTGCTGTTATTGCGGTTGGGTATTTTGCCCCTAGAGTAGCTTTGCCTGTTGTAGTAGGAATGTTATTTCAACAACTGTTAGCATCTTTTTACAGTACATTATTAAAGCGTACTTACTTTAAAAAGAATAGTGAATTAGATTTAGAGTTACAGGCAAAAGAAAAGGCAATCTAGCTATTAATAGACGACTCCCATGTATATTGGGGGTTTTTTTATCCACCCGATGACAGTTAGAGGAAAGACTGCCAAAGTAGGAATCGATGCGACAGCTCCTAGCCCACGACCGTACGCATTCAAGCGATTTCAGGTGTTAGATGTTGATTTAAAGGATATTGATATTAAATAGAGATCGAATATTGTTTGTTTTCCGATTGTGACGATACAAATAGATGGATGATCTCTTGCAGACAAAGATTAGGATGGTGAAAAAACTTGCTAGAAGACAAAGTAGTGATCGTAACAGGAGCTGGTTCTGGTATCGGGAAAGAGATTGCAAGGGAATGTATCGGAAAAGGCGCAACTGTGCTAGCTTGCGATCTAAATGAAGTAAAACTACATCAATTATCCGAGGAGATTGCCTCTAATAGGTTATCAACATATTCCCTTGATGTTTCAGACCTCAGACAGGTAGAGGGTTTCTTCCAACAAATATATGAATACCATCCTCGTATCAATGCGCTAATTAACAATGCAGGGATTTATTTTGGGAAAAGTATGTTAGATTACGAAGAGAACGAAGTAGATCAAGTACTCAATGTGAATGTGAAAGGGTATATTTACTTCACCAAATTTTTCGCCAAGATGCTACTTCAGGATAAAAGAAAAGGTTGTGTTGTCAATATCTCATCTGTTTCCGGCGAAGAAGGAAGTTCGGATGCTATATATGGTTTGTCAAAAGCAGCGATTCTTGGTTTGACCAAAAGTAATGCAATCAATTTTGCCCCGTATATTCGAGTTAATGCAGTAGCTCCAACAATTGTAGATACATCTATGATGGAACAGATCCCTAAGTGGAGAAAAGACCAATATGTAAACCAAAGTTTACTTCAAAAGTCACTTCTACCGAGTGATGTTGCCAACAGTGTGATTTTTTTACTATCCGATTTGGCAGGCAATTATACTGGTGCGACACTTGATATTAATAATGGTTGTTATTTACGATAAATGGGAATACAAATATACCAACAAAAAAGAGTTACTCCTAGCGAGTAGCTCTTTTTTGTTTTGTATGAAAAAAAGGCAATAAATCAATATTACTTAGAGAATATATCGTGTTAGAGAAAAGGATACGAGATAGCATGGATATCTTACTAGCCATTATCCCTGCCATTACGTGGGGAAGTATCGTCTTGGTCAGTGTCAAGCTAGGGGGAGACGAGTATAGTCAAACACTAGGTATTACCATTGGAGCATTGCTTTTTTCTATCGGAATTTATTGGTTTAGTAATCCTAATCTCTCTTGGACGGTTCTAATCGTTGGTGCCATCTCCGGATTTTTTTGGGTCATTGGTCAGCTAAATCAGTTAGCAACAGTTCGCTATTTAGGTGTATCGAAAACGGTTCCTATTTCTACCGGAATGCAACTTGTCGCCACTACTTTGTTTGGAGTTCTCATTTTCAGAGAGTGGACGACTACTATCAAAATCGTACTAGGATCAGTTGCGTTGGTACTGATTATTGTAGGTGTTCTGCTCACTTCTATTGAAGAAAAGGAAAAACAAAACTCAAATACAGAAGAGGCCGATTCTCGTAAAAAACTGCGAAAGGGTATTCTCACGTTATTAATTTCCACAGCAGGATACTTGGTCTATGTCGTCATCATTCGTTGGTTTGAAGTCGACGGATTTGCCGCTATTTTACCGCAGGGGGTTGGAATGGTGGTAGGAGCAATTCTCCTTACAGCACGTCATCGGCCCTGGAACCGTTATGCCCTTCGCAATATATTAGCAGGATTCATCTGGGCAACAGGAAATCTGTTTCTCTTTCTCTCGCAACCGAAAGTTGGGGTGGCAATTAGCTTCTCTCTTTCGCAGATGGGGATTGTGATCTCCACCTTTGGCGGAATTTTCTTCCTGGGAGAGAAAAAAAGCCGACGTCAAATGGTCTTTATTACCATTGGAAGCCTCTTGATCATCGCAGGTGGTGTCTGTCTTGGCTTTGCCAAATCATAATCAGTAGGAGGACAGTATATGTATGCTGATTTAGCTGGAAAAGTAGTGGTAATTACAGGATCATCGACAGGACTAGGTAGAGCGATGGCCAATCGCTTTGGACAAGAGAAAGCAAAAGTGGTTATTAACTATTTTGGAAAAGAAGAACAAGCTAAAGAGGTACAACAAGAAGTCATCAAAGCGGGTGGCAATGCGGTTATAGTGCATGGGGATGTTACCAAAGAAGAAGATATAAAAAATTTAGTGAATACAGCAGTGCAAAATTTTGGCACACTGGATATTTTTATTAACAATGCAGGAATTGAAAATGAAGTTGTCTCCCATGAACTAACCCTTGTGGATTGGGACAAAGTGATCTCCACCAATCTAACAGGAGCTTTTCTCGGATGTAGGGAAGCATTGAAATATTTTGTCGAAAAGCAGATTCGTGGAAATATTATCAATATGTCTAGTGTTCATGAACGAATTCCATGGCCTTACTTTGTTCACTATGCAGCAAGTAAAGGCGGGATGAAGCTCATGACGCAGACGCTTGCTATGGAGTATGCTCCCAAAGGGATCCGGATCAATAATATCGGACCTGGTGCCATCAATACACCAATCAATGCAGAAAAATTCGCCGATCCCAAAACCAAACGAGAAGTGGAGAAGATGATTCCACTTGGTTATATTGGCAAACCCGAAGAGATTGCAAATGTTGCCGCTTGGCTGGCCTCATCGGAGTCTAGTTATGTAACCGGAATTACCCTATTTGCTGATGGTGGGATGACATTGTACCCTGCGTTTCAGGCAGGGAAGGGGTAAGTGAACAAATGGAGCCGTTCTCACGAATAGGCTCTTTTTTTTTTCTAGGAACCTATCATTCCTACAGTAGTAAGTACTTTCGTTTTTTTGACAATTCAACATGAAGGGTTGATAATAAAAATATGAAAAGTCTTAATTTTTGAGGAGGCGTTTATGTTGAAAAAGATTATAATCGTTTTTTCTATTTTCTTTATTACACTCTTCCAAAGTGCATGTAGTTCTAATTCACAAAGTGATCCAGAAGAAACATTAAAAGAAATCATTACAAAAGCAACATCAGGTGATCCTGTCCAAATGCTACAAGCAGGTTCGTTAATGTACAATATCAATACTCGTTCTGAATTAGTACAGACACAAGTGGAACATTTCAAAGAGCATCAAGAAAAGGGAGAAGTCATCAAAGAAAAGGTAAAACTTCTCATAGCAGAAAATCCGAATTTACCCCAAACGGAAACGTATAAGCATTATGTTGTATATCTTCCACCAGAAGAAGCCAATAAGCTGAAATCTAAATATGCATACTATAGAGCAGTGAAGGATCTCTCTGAAGGCGTACTTGTAGGTTTAATTCAAGTGGATGAGAAATGGTATTTAGACCTTGCCTACGAAAATCTCGACGACACTTTTAAAGAAACTGCACCTACTGGAATAGAAAATAGTAAGTTAGATTGGACAGAGATCGAACAAGAGATGAGTATGTCGTTTGATAAAGTGCCATATAATAACTAGTAAAGTTTTTTCGATATTCTACGTAGGCATGGTATTGTTGAGAAAGATGTTTACTAGTGGGTTTGACATTTACTATTGCTATCTCATACAATACCAGTACATAATATTTGCATATATATGTGCGATGAATGGGAAGAGTAGATACTCATCACCTTTTAGAGAGGGAGGCTCACTGGCTGCAAGGTCTCCTAAGGTAGAAGTGTCGAATGTCACCCAGGAGCAGTCTGTCTGAACTTGTTTAGTAGGATAGACCGGATGATAACCGTTAACGAATGAAGTGCATTGGGTAGCTTGTTTAAGTTGCCTGATGAACAAAGGTGGTACCGCGAAACCAAGCTCTTTCGTCCTTTGAGGATGGAGGAGCTTTTTTATTGGGCTGGGTTTTGTAGGTTGGTTGGCTATCTAGGGAGTAACTTCTATTCTGATGAGAGTGCTCCAAACCGGAACCTCTTCGCCGCTCGAATAGCCAAAAGAAGGCAAATTCGCTCTGAAGAGGAACCGGTTCTCCGCTAGGTTGGCAAGTTGGCTACTGTTTTAGTGGACTTAGTTAGTGTATCTAACCAAGACATGCAAAGTCTAAGCGAAGGAGATGTGTCTCTCCAAAGCGAACTTGCCCAAAAAGGCTATTCGAGCGGCGGGGAGATACAGCCTCCGAAGCGCGCAACCACGAACAAATGTGTTTGAGGACCGACTCACCTATTGTTTTTTTGAATCTATGGAGACAGATTGTATGTTTTTATAGCTACAACATCGCCTATCATCGCAAATTATTATCTTTTTATCTGGAGGGAATGACATGGCAGAAGAGAAGAAGCTTCCTACTGCTTACGAACCAAAAGAAACAGAACGTAAGTGGTATGACTATTGGTTGGAAAAGAAATTTTTTGAAGCAGGAGACAAATCCAAAAAGCCCTACACCATTGTGATCCCACCACCAAACGTAACAGGGAATCTACACATTGGACATGCGCTGAACAACACACTACAAGATACCTTAATTCGGATGAAGCGGATGCAGGGATATGATGCACTCTGGTTACCTGGGATGGATCACGCTGGGATCGCTACACAATCTCGTGTTGAGGCAAAACTTCGTGAACAAGGCATTAGCCGTCATGATTTAGGCCGTGAGAAGTTCGTAGAGCAAGTTTGGGAATGGAAGGGCGAGTATGCTCAAAACATCGCCAACCAATGGCGCAAAATGGGTGTTTCTGTCGATTACTCACGTGAGCGTTTTACGCTGGATGAGGGGCTGTCGGATGCGGTAAAAGAGGTCTTTGTTCGTCTCTATGAAAAAGGACTGATTTATCGTGGAAAGTATATTATCAACTGGGATCCAGCAGCTCGTACAGCACTCTCGGATATTGAAGTTATATACAAAGAGGTAAAAGGGGCATTACATCATCTGCGCTATCCATTGGTAGATGGTACTGGATACATCCAAGTAGCTACCACTCGTCCAGAGACGATGTTGGGAGATACTGCAGTTGCGGTTCATCCTGAAGATGAGCGCTACCAACACCTAATCGGAAAAATGGTAAAACTACCAATCGTAGATCGGGAGATTCCTATTATCGCGGATGAATATGTGGATCCTGAGTTTGGTAGTGGTGCGGTGAAAATTACTCCTGCTCATGATCCAAACGACTTCGAGATGGGACAACGTCATAACTTGCCGATGATCTTGGTGATGGATGAGTCGGGTGTTATGAACGAAAATGCTGCTAAATATCAAGGGATGGATCGTTTTGCTTGCCGGAAACAAATTATCCGTGATCTGGATGAACAAGGTGTCTTGATCGAGATGGAAGAGCATGTGCACCAAGTAGGGCATAGCGAACGTTCGGGTGCTGTCGTAGAACCATATCTTTCTACCCAATGGTTTGTGAAGATGAAGCCACTTGCAGAAAAAGCGATCTCGCTACAAAAAGAGGGCGACAAAGTTCAATTTGTTCCAGACCGTTATGAAAAAATTTATATGCACTGGATCGAAAATATTCACGATTGGTGTATCTCTCGTCAGCTTTGGTGGGGACATCGTATCCCTGCTTGGTATTGCGAAGATTGTGGTGAAATGATCGTTTCTCGCGAGGAAGTGACTCATTGTACCAAATGTAACGGTAGTAAACTTCGCCAAGACAATGATGTATTAGATACCTGGTTTAGCTCGGCTCTCTGGCCATTCTCTACGCTTGGCTGGCCTGCTAAAACAGAGGATTTAGCTCGTTATTATCCAACGGATGTTCTTGTAACCGGCTATGACATCATTACCTTCTGGGTATCACGGATGATTTTTACCGCACTGGAGTTTGTTAACGAAAAGCCATTCCAAGATGTTTTGATCACTGGACTTGTTCGGGATGCCGAAGGACGCAAGATGTCCAAGTCGCTAGGCAATGGGGTTGACCCAATGGAAGTAATCGACCAATATGGTGCTGATGCAATGCGCTATATGCTCTCGACTGGTTCTGCACCAGGATATGATATGCGTTTCCGTGTAGAGCGGGTAGAGATGGCACGTAACTTTGCCAATAAAATCTGGAATGCCTCACGATTTGCTTTGATGCATTTAGAAGGCGTGACAGAAGCCGAAGTAGCGTTAGATCAATATGTCGATCATTTTTCCATTTCAGATCGTTGGATCTTGCACCGTCTCAACGAAACGATTACCGATGTGACACGACTTTTGGAACGCTACGATTTCGGAGAAGCAGGCAAAGCACTCTATAGCTTTATCTGGGATGATTTCTGTGATTGGTATATTGAATTTGCCAAGATGCCGTTATTTGGAGAAGAAGAGCAAGCCAAAAAGACAACTCGTGCCGTTTTAACGCATGTGTTGGATCAGATGCTTCGTCTGTTGCATCCAACGATGCCATTTATCACGGAAGAGATTTGGCAACACCTCCCAGTCCAAGGAGAGAGTCTCACCATTGCAGCATGGCCGGAAGCCAATCCAGCATTTGATGCTCCACAACAGGTTCGCGAGATGCAAGTATTGATTGAAGTAATTCGCTCCATTCGTAATATCCGGGCGGAGATGGAAGTACCACCAAAACATCAAGTGGAACTATTAGTACGTCCGGAACCAGATACAGCTAATGTCTTTACCCAAAACGAAGCAGCAATCTCTCGTCTTTGTGGTATTGAGAAAATGACGGTTCAAGCTGATCTGGAGCGTCCTGAACAATCGATGACGGCGGTTGTAACGGGTGCAGAGCTGTTCCTTCCATTAAAAGGACTGGTTGATCTAGAGCAGACACTGGCTCGTCTTCAAGTAGAGTGGAAAAAACTCAACTCTGAAGTAGAACGAGTGGAAAAGAAACTCTCCAATCCTGGTTTTGTAGCCAAAGCACCTGAGAATGTAGTAGCTGCTGAACGTGCTAAAGGAGAAGAGTACAAAGAAAAACGAGATAAAGTAAGTGCTCGTATTGAAGAAATTAAAGCGGCGAAATAAAGAAAACAAAAAAGGGCTGCCAAGTTGTCGGTAGCCCCTCCTTTTGTGACAACCTGCCTGTTTTTATTGACGAATGAATTTCAAATATGCAAAATGGACAGAGTATAGGTTTTGATGGGAATGATACCGAAATAATGGAAGGAGGAAGATGATGTTTCAAGATGTATCAGAAGCTATTACTTGGATCGAGACACACACCAGCCCTGGCATACGCCCAGGTCTACATCGGATGGAATCTGCTCTAGCTCGATTAGGTAACCCAGAGCGACGATGTAAGTTTATCCATGTTGCAGGAACCAATGGAAAAGGATCTACTTCTGCCATGATCGCTTCCGTGTTACAGGCTGCAGGATACAGGACAGGTATGTTTGTATCACCTAGTATCCTTGGATGGAGCGAGCAGATCCAGATCGATGGTCAACCGATTTCAGAAGAGAGCTTTCTTCATTGGGCGAATCATCTGCGTCTTGTAATAGAACAGATGGTAGCAGATGGAGAAGAGGCGCCAAGTCCGTATGAATTTTGGACACTGCTCGCCATTTGTTATTTTGCGTTTGAGTGTCCTTGGTTTATCGTTTGGGAGACTGGGCTTGGAGGACGTTTGGATTCAACCAATGTCGTCTATCCACTTGTTTCGGTGATCACCCAGATCGGAATAGATCATAAGGAATATTTAGGCGATACCATCGAGCAAATCGCTCGTGAAAAAGCTGGTATTATCAAACAAGGAGTGCCTGTGGTCATTGGCAACTTGCCAGTAGAAGCAAGACACGAAATAGAGAAAATCGCCAAAGAGAAAAAGAGTACGCAATATCAATATGGGCGTGATTTCCATGCAGAGGCAGTGACACAAACCTCATCTGAACAAGTAATTCATTTTGATAATCGCTATCGTAAACTGGAAAATTTACCACTCGCGCTACTTGGCGATCACCAAGTAGAAAATGCAGCAAATGCCCTTATGACACTGGAAGTATTGCGTCAAAATTATATGACGGTGTTGACAGATGAAGATATTGCAACAGGATTGGCAGAAGTTCGTTGGCCTGGTCGTTTGGAGAAGGTGGCAAGTGAGCCGACAGTTGTCTTGGATGGTGCGCACAATGAACAAGGCGTATCAGCGCTAACCACAGCAATAACCCGTTTGTATACATATGATCGTCTCATTCTCATATTGGCGACTATGAAAGAAAAGGATGCAAACCTTTATACTCCTCTAGTGGAATTAGCGGATCATCTCGTGTTGACAGAAGTGACGGACAATCCACGTACGAAAACGTCAGAATCTCTTTTAGCAGAGATAGAGTCGCTACATTCTACGATCCCGATGGAATCTTTTTCCCAAGTGGAACAAGCAGTAACTTTTGCAAAAGAAATAGCGAAACCTTCGGACCTGATCCTAATTACAGGCTCACTCTACCTCGTTGCGGAGGCGAGACCATTTTGGATGGGGAACCGATAGGCGAACGCTGAATACGTTGTTTACAGAAAAGGTGGGTGATCCTTTTGGACAAAAAACGAGTTCATTTTGTTGGAATTGGTGGATATGGTATGAGTGCCATCGCTCGTGTCTTGTTGGATCAAGGTTACGTCGTGACAGGATCGGACGTAGCAGAGAACAAACTAGTAGAAAAGTTGATGGAACATGGTGCGAAGATTACCATCGGTCACGATGCATCACTCGTAACAGGGGCAGATACGATCGTATACTCTTCCAGTATCTCTCCAGAGAATGTTGAACGGGTAGCGGCGGCTGAGCAAGGAATTGAGATTTTGCATCGTTCCCAAATGCTAGCAAGAATTTTAAACGATAAAAAGGGGATTGCCGTAGCAGGAGCACATGGCAAGACGACTACCTCCTCCATGATCGCACAAACGCTGGAGATTTGTGGCGCAGATCCTACCTATGTCATCGGTGGGGAAATCGTTGGTCTTAAAGGGAACGCCAAAGCAGGTAAGACCGACCTCGTGGTAGCGGAAGCAGATGAGAGTGATGGCTCGTTCTTGGAATATTTCCCGTATATTGCGGTAGTGACCAACATTGAACCAGACCATCTAGAAAACTATGGGGGAGATTTTGAGAACCTCAAGCAAGCATATCGTGACTTTCTTGGACAAGTGCGCTCGGATGGTACGGCAATATTGTGTTGGGATGACGCTTATGTTCGCGATATGGCGAAAGAGGTCAAAGGTTCCTTTGTGACGTATGCTTTGGAAGAGCCAGCAGACTTTATGGCAGTAAATCTTCGGGAGAACAAACGTCAGATTACGTTTACTGTTCAGCAAGGAAGCGAAGTACTAGGTGATGTTACCTTGCAGATTCCTGGGAAACATAACGTTGCCAATGCGCTCGCTACCGTTATCGCTGCACTTCAAGTAGGAATTCCGTTCCAAGCGATTGCTGATGCACTATTCCAATTCCAAGGAGCGAAACGACGCTTCCAAGTGATCGGGGAAGTGGAGGAGATTTTAGTAGTAGATGATTACGCACATCATCCAACGGAGATCGATTCCACATTAAAAGCAGCAAAAGCCGTTGAAAAACGGATTGTCTGTGTATTCCAACCACAGCGATATTCCCGAACTCATCTATTGATGAAGGAATTCAGTGAAGCCTTTGGTGAAGCAGATGAGGTTGTGATCAACAGCCTCTATGCACCAGCGGGTGAACAGCCAATTCCAGGTGTTAGTGCCGAACGATTAACGGAAATGATTCAGGAAAATAGTAATGCCAATACTCGCTTTATCCCTACGAAAGAAGAGGTAATCGACTATCTGATCGAAAACACCAAACCAAATGATCTTGTGATCACGATGGGTGCCGGAGATATTTGGCGCGTATCCCATGGATTGGTTCCTCGTCTTCAAGATAAATATAAAGCATAGTCGGATATATAGTCATACTGCACCGCTTCACAATGTGTCTATAGAAGCGGTGCTTTGCTGTGAGAATAGCTAGAAGGAGTCATATACAAAATTCTCTTCTTTTTTTAAACTAGAATAGTAATTATGATTGTTTTAACGAAATCAGTAGTGCCGATTAGCTAAACGTATACAGTGGTTGCCTGGAGCATGATTTTTGCTTTCCAATTAGGTTGTACCTTACGAAGAAGTAAGAAAGGTCGCTTCTTCAGCCCGTTTCAGGCGAGGTCCCTATCCAAGACAAGGGGGGCACAAGAAACTCGGCTGACGCCTCAAACAGTGGGACCTCGTGGGAAGGATCACGAGCTGTCTCCGTTGGGTAGTGGTACAAAAGCATTTCAGGTTAAAAATCAGCTCCCTAATCTTTGAAAATAGACACTACTGATGGAAAATGATGGAGGTAGCAACGAATGAAACTTTTTCGCAAATGGATTCCTACCATGATCTTAGGTGCGACCCTTATTTTGTCCGCTTGTAGCAATGGACAAGGCCACTCAGAACATCATGTGCACCAATCTGGATCACAGCAACCAACCCAAGAAGGTGCTAACGATGTTTCCAACCTTAACTGGATGGTACCTGCTTTTACCTATACCAACCAAACAGGACAACCTTTTAGCTCTACACAACTTCAAGGTAAAGTCTATCTGGTTGACTTCCTCTTTACCCGTTGTCCAGACGTCTGCCCACCATTGACCGCCAATATGGCTAAGATACAGCAAGAGGCCAAAAAAGCAGGAGTTGATCTCCAGTTCATCTCTTTTAGTGTCGATCCAACTTTTGATAAAGCTGAACAGCTCAAAACGTTTGGCGATAGCGTAAAAGCAGACTACATCAACTGGAACTTCCTAACAGGATATACTCCAGAAGAAATCCAAAAAGTAGGAAAAGAGACCTTTAAACAAGAGATCAAGCAATTGACAGGAATGAAAGAGGGAGAAGCGGTCACCTTCCAACACCCGACTACCATGTATCTGGTAGATGGCACAGGAAAAGTGCGCAAGCTCTATGATGGCATGGCCCCTAATCCAAAGCAGATCGTGGAAGATGCGAAAGCAGTAATATCAGAGAAATAAGCCTTATCTACCAAAAAGAACGAATCCTCTATTGGATCCGTTCTTTTTTCTAATTTCCATTATGGAAATATAACCTCTGGATACTTCGTATTTGGTTCCTTTATCAAATCTCCGCCGGTCCCCTTTAAATGCTTGTTAAAGAAATCCAATACATATTGATTCACTATCATGGCACTACGCTCGCCATCTATATCTCCTGTCATCCCAAGAAGGCTAAATAGATCAGAAAAGAGTTGCAAGTCTGTGAAATTAAAATGAGCGGCTCCTTTTACGGAAATCATCAGTCCCCCGTGTTTCACAACGTTATCGATAATCTGATATTCCTTCAGTTTTTCCTGTTTCAGTCTGTTGAACTGCTCGTCGGATATATTCATCGTCTTTCGTTCGGCAGTGGGTATGTTCCCAGACTCCATTTTTTTTCGCTGCACCATAAAGTCTTCTGCTTGGATAAACATAAATGGCTTGGATATGTTGTTCCGATCGTCCCTATCATATAGCGTTCCATCCATGTTGATTCCTGCTTTGATTTTGCTATTCAAATAAAGAGCATTAAAAGCGGTTGCCCCACCAACGGAATGTCCCATAATTCCTAGGTTTTGTAAATCTAGTTTCCCTTGGAATTTGCTTTGTACGATACCAGATTGCATTTTTTCCAATTGATTGATGATAAAACCAATATCTTCTGTCCAGACCATACCGAGTTTACTGTTCGTTTCAAAAAAACTATCTAAATTCATTTCTGTTTGCAAACCAGTGACTCTGCCATCAGGGAATACAGTAGCAGTTGTGCTGTACGTATGATCAATGGCAATCACGATAAACCCATTGCTCGCCAGATGTTCCGCTTGCGAGGTATGGAGAATCCTAGTAGTTCCAAAACCGTGACTAAGTAATACTACGGGGTAAGGAGTTTTAGAGGAGAGGACATCCACCCCTTCATAGGAGTTGCTTTTGATATACTTCCAATAATCTAATACAAAACTAGGAACACCCAATCCATTCGCATACGCCTGTGTAAACTTTTGGAATGTTGTTGTATCCTCAGGGAAAAGAGCTTTTGGTTTATTATCTTTACTATTTTGGGCTGGATACCAAATTTGCACCATTAGCTCTCTTTTATCATGTGAAGCTTTGGTCCAAATCTCGTCTCTATTTGGATCTATCATATGAAATGTTTGGGTGCCTACTTGATAAGGACCAGAAGGCTTAGGTAGCTGAAAAACAGGGAGATAGATCGCCATGCAAATAGAGAAAATAACGAGAATGGAAGTGATGGAATAAATACTATACTTTAGAGGTTTCTTCATCTCGATAGGAGAAGACCTTTTGTAATATCGATATAGAACAGTGATGCTCATTACTAACGAAATTAGATAAACAAAAAACAGTTGCCATCTATATCCCTCGAAGATGAGTTGTCCAATTAATATACCAATAGTAAATAGACTTATGGTCACCGTTATGTTTCTGGATGTCTTCTTGACATTCCATACAAATAGAAGCGCAATACATAATATTATTAGCGAAATTTCCAATACTCTAATAATAATCCTCTCCCTTACTGTACTAAATCTTATTTTTTTGTTTCGTTACATAGGAAAGATAAGGTCTAGTATAAAGAGCAACAAATACTGCTAGTCATATTGGTAGGCTAGACAAGATCCCTCTTTCCTAGCAATTGATTACTAGAGTACAGTTTTTAGTATAAATACAAGTGTTAAATAATAGCTTAACGATTAATAAATTCAATCTAACTTTTGGTTCAAGAGATCAAACAAGAAACGTGAATAGTTGAAATGTTATATTGGTAATAGAGTTTTTTACTAGGCGAGGGTATGAGTGAAGATGGAGGGTTACAAACGTGCTGAGGAGCTGACAGACACCAGCATGATCATTCTCTGGAGCGACTTATTCTTAAAAAAGAAACGAAAAGAATCTATTTGAAATCTTTAAATGACACAAAATAGAGGACATTGAATCAAAGAAACATAATAAAGTATTGATATTAGTGAATAGTTATCAGCAGACTTTAAATAGCATTCTAATATAGGGCTATATTTATGTGATTCGTCGAATATGTCACCGCTTTTGTGTCATTGTACGATATAGAATATATTATATATAAAAATATAGAGGAAAGGATAATTATAAAATGGAAAAATGGTTTTCTTCATTTTCGAGTTGGAAGGATGTCGCCATTAAAAGCCTATTAATTAATTTATTCTTTTTTGTCTGGAACCTAATTAGAGAGTTGTTGGATATTGGTTCAAAATTAATTTTACTAGGTTTCAAAGATGGTTCAGTCATCTATTCCTTTCTTTTTACTTATTTCGGCGTGTATATTATGGCAGCTATAATATACCTTATGCAACGTCGAAAAGCCGAATCAAAATAGTATCTAACATGGTCCTATCAACAAGCCAATCTGATCTCCACTTTTAATCCCCCCATTTCTCCACTCTCTACCGATACGGAACCTCCATGTAGCTTTACCCCTTTTTGGACAATAGCCAAGCCCAAACCGCTTCCACCAGTGTAAGTCCCGCGAGCTGTATCTAAGCGAATAAATGGTTGAAAAATGTTATCCCATTGTTCTTTTGGAACACCAGGTCCATTATCTTCTACTATGATCACTACCTGGTCGTGGATCTTCTGTACCTTTACCCAAATGGTACCCTCCGCTGGTGTATAGTGATGTGCGTTGTCTAATACATTTTGAAATACCCGTTCTAATAGATGATTTTTACCCATGATGATGATCGGTTCATCAGGTGATTCCCATCGAAGGTGCTGTTTTTTTTGTTCTATGTGTCTCTGAAAACCAATTAACAATCGTTCTACCAAAGCTCTCACGTCTACCGGCTCTTTTTCTGTTAAGGAAAGTGGAGCGTACTTTTGGTATTCCTGTAAATGATGGAGAAGCTGCTGGAGATAGGCAATTTTGTCCTGACAGATTTCCAGATAACGTTCTTTTTTGTCTGGGTCTTGTACGATCCCAGAACGAATTCCCGTTAGACAATTGGCAAGGGTGAAGAGAGGAGTACGAAAATCATGGACGAGGGAGGCGAGGGTGAGATTGCGTTCCTCTTCCAATTTGGCTTGTTTGGAAATCGATGTCGCTAGCGCAGATTGCATAGATCTTACAGAGTGAAGTAGCTCCTCTACCTCTTCTATTTGAGAATTGGGTAAGGTGAAGTTTAAGTTTTGCTTGGCTATTTGTTGGTTTGCCTTTTGGATTCCTATGATCGGAGTGAGCAGACTACGTTTGAGGTACCAGAGATGATAGAAGATAATTCCTAAAAAGCTGACAATCCAGATGACAAAGGGCAACTGTTGTATTGGTTGATCTTTATCCGTTATAGCGACATAAGGAGGCGGGTAGTAATAATAGATAAGCCCATGCTCTGGAGTCTCTAATTCATGCAAGGTAACAGGGACTTGCTGATCCGTTTCCCCCATTTCAGTAGAGTAGACCAGAGCTAGTTTTCCTTCGGGTGTGATCAATCTTAAATCTATGTGACGTTTTGCTAGCTCAGGGATTAGCTGTTGTTGCCAGTTTAGGTTCTCCCACTTGTTGATCTCCCCACCTACCACCTCTAGGAGCCATTGTCGTTGATTTTCCTCATGGTCGTTGATCTGTTGGATGGCTTTATTCTCCACATGCTGCAACCAGTTGGCAGATAAAAATGCGAGGAAGATGGGAATGACAAAGAGTGTCGGAATACAGATCCAGAGAAACCAGTTCCGGAGACTATATTTCCTCATCGTACGACCTCCCCGATATACTTGTACCCTACCCCCCAGACAGTTTGGAAGAGTTTGGCCTTGATTTTATGTTCTACTTTCTCCCGAATCCTGCCCATATGGACTTTGACTGTATGTATGTCGCCAAATTCTTCTTGCCACACATGTCGATAAAGCTGTTCATAGGTAAAAACCTGCTGAGGATGCTCGCTTAGAAACAGTAGCAGGTCGTACTCTTTTTGAGTAAGGGCGACTTCTTCACCACGAAGCAAAACTTGTCTAGCAGAGGGGTGTACAATTAGTCCTGGACAGAGTTGTCTTTCCTGTAAATTGGTCATTTGGATCAACTGAGAGCGGCGTAGGACAGATTTGACCCGCGCGATAATCTCAAAAGGAGAGACACTTTTCACAATATAATCATCTGCTCCTAAGCTAAGTCCACGGATTTTATCAAAGTCTGTTTCTCGTGCACTCCAAAATATGATGGGTAAAAAAGGGTCTTTATTGCGAAGTTCCTTGCAAAAAGAGAATCCATCTTGTCCTGGCATCATGATATCGAGTAAGAGGATATCGATGGAATTAGCCAAAAGTTGACGAGCTTCTATGGTGTTGGAAGCACTATGTACGTGAAAATTTTCTACTAAAAAGAAGTCTGTCATTACTTCACGAATTTCAGGGTCATCGTCTACTAGTAAGATACTTGGTTGCATCGATTTGCCTCTCTTCTGAGGGTTGAGTATTCTGTACCCTTATTATGCCGGAAGTAAGGAAGAGTTTGGAGCAATAGCAGTAAAATTGAATCTTATTTTATTCTTTTGTCCATGTTTTTTGAACTCTGCTTGATAAAGTGTAGGAGTCGAAAGGGAGGGCTACTACATGTTGCGAGCAAAAGGATTACATAAAAGTTATGGTCAAAACGAATCAAAACAAGTTGTTTTACCATGTTTGGATCTGGAGGTACCGAAGGGTGAGTTTCTTGCCATCATGGGGGAGAGCGGTTCCGGAAAGACCACACTACTACATCTGCTTTCGCTTTTAGATCAACCTGACCAAGGGGAGCTCTGGTTAAACGGGATGGAGATGCAGGAGAAAACGGAAGAAGAACGGACACTTATTCGACAACGGCAAATTGGATTTGTGTTTCAGTTTTTTCATCTTATTCCTATGCTAACTGTACTAGAAAATGTGATGCTTCCTGTTGAACTCCAAGCCAGAGTTACAAGAAGCACTAGAAGAGAAGCGAGAGAGTTACTAGAGTTGGTGGGTTTGTCTAACCATGAGGGGAAATATCCAGCTCAGCTATCTGGTGGACAACAACAGCGAGTGGCTATTGCTCGATCTTTGCTCCATTGTCCGCAGATTTTGATGGCTGATGAGCCGACTGGTAGTTTGGACTCTCTTACTAGTCGGGAGATGATGCGGCTATTTCAAACGATTCACCAGCGTGATAATCAGACAATGGTAATGGTGACTCATGATCCACATGTTGCTTCCTATGCTGACCGTGTCCTATTTTTACGTGATGGAAAGTGGACTGGAGAATACCATGCAGATCAAATCAATTCGATTTCAGATCGAACGAAAGAGATCAGGACACTCCTAGAAGAGGGGTGGTCTTGATGAAGTGGCGTTTAGGATGGCGTAGTATCCTTGCCCACCCCAAACGATCTTGGATGTTGTTTCTTGGAGTAACGTTTAGTTTTCTCTTGCTTGGTTTTTCCCAAGTCTTTCTGGTTGCGATGGAGAGCTCTGTTGAGCAAACACTCAGTCAACAGTTCGGAGATTTTGACCTTCGTATTAGTAAAGAGAAAGAGGGACGTTTTTCGATAGAAGAGCAACAGAAGATACAACAACTGAGTGGTGTAAAAAGTCTTTTCTCCCTTTATCGTCCCTATAGTGCACAAGATCGAGAGCGTTACCAGTTGCTCGTGACGCAGTCCTATTATGGGATTGAGCCCATTACGTTGCAAATTGAAAAGTTGTCGATCACGGAAGGGAGTTTCCCAAAAGGAACACAAGTACTCTTTTCTGAGAGATATATGAAGCAAACAGGATGGAAGGTTGGGGATCAGATCACCATGCCGTTTCCTCCTTTTGGTGAAAAAAAGGTAGTAATCTCAGGAATGTTCTCCAATCGAGAGGGAACAGAGAGATTTGCTTTTTTTGAAAAGGCTTGGTTACAGTCGACATTTCAGCAATCGGGACAAGCCACCAGTCTTTTTGTCCGTGTATCTGATATTCAAGAAAAAGAAAAAGTGACTCAGCTGATCCGCCAGATGGTACCTGACTTAAAAATCGATACACGAAAACAAATGGAGGAAGCGAGAGAGAGTTTTAGTGGGCTAAAGCCAGTCGTGTATGGGACGGAGGTTGCTATTCTTCTGGCAAGTTGGATCTTTCTCATAAGTACGCTACGGCTTCAACTACAAGAACGCCAACATGAACTTGCTTCCTATCGACTGATGGGAGCATCTCATGCAACCTTACGTGGACTTATTCTGATCGAAATAGGGATTCTACTCGTTTTGGCTATGGGTGTGGCATTGGTAGTTAGTTGGCTGTCAACACGGTGGATGCCTTGGGTGCTATCTACTACGATGCAATTACCTGCCAGCTCTTTTGTCTTTCCATGGCAGATGATTTTACTTCTGTTCATGGGCTTTAGCCTTCTACTAATTTTATCAGGGCTTCTTCTGGGAAACCAAGTAGCTAAGATTTCACCAATTCAATCCATACAGGAACCAATTAGAATGGAGAAGATGGGAACGTGGCGTTGGTGGCAAGTATTGCTGATCAGCCTTACAATCATCGTCTCTGTTGTCGCTATGTTAGGCAATCAGCAGGAGGTCTATCTTGCCGCAGCGATCTTACTATTAATCAGCTCTTATCTATTGCTGTCTGTATGGTTTCCTATTCTATTAAAAGCAAGTACTTGGTTCTGGTCTATTTGGAAGAAGAAAGCAGAGGGAACTTTTCTCTACCATAACACCATACGCCATCACAAGAAAACCTTGCCAATTCTCTCGTTGATTCTTTTATCTTGTCAGATCGGGGTAATTGGCATTGGAATCTTTACCACGATAGGAAAAGAGTCGGAGCAGAAACTTTTGTCAGAGCACCCTTATCGTTATTTGCTCTCTGCTACTAATCAATTTCAAGGGTATCCCAAGCAGATCAGTGAGAGCTTAGCAGACAGGGTTGATACGATCTCATTAGGTGTGGATGAGTTTGTTCTACTAGTTGATAAAACAGATCGAGATCTACGAGAAGAGTATGGCACGCTTATGTTGTATCAAGGAAAGCAGCATATTGCGACTACAGTGAAAGGAATGGAAATCAAGGAGTTTCAACGAGTAACGAAGCTGACGGATGAAATGGGAAAAGGAGTGGTCATGACCAAAGAATTTGCTGAGTTATTAGGTTATCGGCTTGGTGACACCATGCGTTTTATCCGAGAGGGGGAATCGAAAGAGCGAGCGCCAAAGATATTTTCTTTACCCATTACGGCGATTTTGGAGACAAATCCTTTTGGGAAGGGTCGAGAATTAGAGATCTTTTTACCACAGCAGTGGGTGGAAGAAGTTTGGGGAAAAAAGAATTATTCGGAGACATTTTTCTTATCTAGTAAACCCGAACAAGAGGAACAGTTGGCCAAGACTTTGCAGCAACTTGCTACTCAATCTACCGATTTTACCCTGTTTGATCGAAATGCAGCGATCCAAGAGTTAGAGCAACAGTTAAATCAGCGTTTCTTTTTTCTAGGGCTAACAATTTTCTTATTGTGGTTCATCGCGTTAGTTGGTTTGTTTAGCCTAATCCAAAGTAGTTTTCTACAGCGGAGCCAAGAATTTGCTATGTTACAAGCCGTCGCTATTACTCCACGGCAAAGTAAACGCCTTATAACAGGAGAGGGAATCTTACTTCTTTGGATTGGTACCATTCTAGGGATTACTTCAGCTGGTCTTGTTCATTTTTTCCTGTTGCGAGCCTTAGAAGCTACTATAGTAGAATTACCATGGATTCTGATGATATTATTACTAGAGGTTAGCCCGATCTTAGGCTTTCTTCTCACCCGTTCTATTCGCAAGCAAATTGATCAGGTACCATTATTACAACGCTTACAAAAAGAATAGTAAATTGCAGTTCTTCCTCCTCTCTAGTAAATTCGTACTAATATAGTAGAGAAAGTTCTGAGATACATAGCGTTTTTGGTGTGAGAGGATGAAGGAATTCATGAATCATCACAAGGCTATAAATCGATAGTTTAAGATTTTGAGGAACGGGAATTCTCCCCATTTCAATGGGGTAGATTGCCTTTGAAGATTTGAACATCAAAGGGATGGTCAAAAACCATAACCTAGCGAAAAGTATTGTTGATGCTGGATGGAATCAACTTATTCAATTCACTATTTACAAAGCAGAGTACGCTGGTAAGAAAGTGGTGCAAGTTGATCCATACCATACATCTCAAGCTTGTTCTGAATGTGGTCATATTGTAAAGAAAGAACTAAAAGATAGAGTTCATAGCTGTTCTTGTGGCTATACAGAAGATAGAGACGTGAATGCCGCAAGAAATATTCTCAAAAAGGCAGTAGCCTAAAACAGTTGTAGGCATGGAACGTGCCTTCGTGGAGAATGCGACGTTGGTCGATTCGATGAAACGAGCAGCTTGCCATTTCAATGGCGATGTAGTTCACGTGATGCCTATTTCGAGATAAAACGAGGTCAAGAAATGCGCAAACAATTAGCTGATACGAACCAAGATGAAGATTCATACGCAACTATCACTATGTTGCTGGGATGTATGCCAAGGAACTAGAGATGTATATCACTTGGAAAGTAACACGACAATTTCTATTTGAAGAGGAATAGAAAAAAGCTTGTCCAACCTGTTGAATAACAGACTTTGTCGATAAGCTGAAAGCTCGCCAATTGGCGAGTTTTTTTCATCAACTAATTAAAAAACCACTTTTAAACATGATTTTCAGAAGTGGTTTTTCTACAGTCTGTAATTTATCAAAACAAATTGTAAGCGTTTACGTTTTAGTAAGTGTGGAATATAATACATAAAAACTCTCTATATAATTAGTTGGAGGCCTGTTTATGATATTTGAATCGAAATATAGAAGACAAGCCTTGGTGTCGTGGGAGAATGAAAAACAAGAACAAGTAAATGAACTAAATTTATATGTGAAAAAGAAGCAGGAAAAGACGAAATATTTTTTTACTCACTTCATTGCGTCTTTTGTAATCTGGCTGTTCGATAGATAAAGAAAAACAAACGGATCGAAAGACATTATTAATGCCTTTCGATCCGTTTGTTTCTTAATGACCTGATGGAGTTGCTAGCCCAATTCGACTTATTATCTGTTCGCTATCTTGGTTTAATCCTTTTAGGATCACTTTTTTATTCAACAGTTCGTATTTCGCTTTTACTTTCGAAATCGCAGTAACCGCTGATTGATCCCAGACATGGGAGTTGGAAAAATCAATTATGATGACATCGGGATCTTGATTAAATTGGAAGAGATCAATGAAATGGCTCATGGTTCCAAAGAAGAGTTGTCCTGAAATATGATAGACTTTTTCTTCGTTTACAATCGATGTAGATACTTTTAATTTAGCCAGTTTCCAACCAAAGATCAAAGCACTCATGATTACACCAGCAATAACACCTTTAGCTAAATCGTGTGTAGCTACTACAATCGCAACAGTAGTAATCATTACAAATGAATCACTCTTAGGTATTTTCACTAGATTTCTCAATGAACTCCAATCAAAAGTACCGATGGATACCATAATCATGACACCGACTAATGCGCCCATTGGAATTTGCTTGACAATATCACCTAATACCATAATGAGAAATAACAAAAATACTCCTGATACAAACGTAGAGAGTCGTCCTTTACCACCTGATTTGGTATTGATAACAGATTGGCCAATCATGGCACATCCGGCCATTCCACCAAAGAATCCAGCGACCACATTCGCAATTCCTTGTCCTTTGACTTCCTGATTCTTATTACTTTTGGTATCCGTTGCTTCATCCACAATCGTAGCGGTCATGAGAGATTCTAAAATCCCTACAATAGCCAACGTGAAAGAATAAGGAAAAATGATCGTCAATGTTTCTAGGTTAAGAGGAATATTTGGAAGATGGAATATTGGCAACGCCTGCTTGATTTCTCCCATATCGCCAACCGTTCGAATATCTAAATGAAACACAATCGAAACAGCAGTCATGATAATAATCGCGATCAGTGGGGAGGGAACAGCTTTAGAAAGTAAGGGAAGGGTGTATATAATGAGTAGTGTTCCTGCGACCATCGCATACATAATCCAAGATTCCCCAACAAAGTGTGGAAGCTGAGCTAAAAAGATCAGGATTGCGAGAGCATTGACAAATCCGATTACAACGGAGTGAGGAATGAATGTCATAAAGCGACCTATCTTGAGGAGGCCAAAAATAATTTGAATGAGTCCCGTTAACACAGTAGCAGCAAGTAAATATTCTAGACCATGCTCTTTAACCAACGTGACCATTACTAGTGCCATAGCACCTGTAGCAGCTGAGATCATTCCGGGTCTTCCACCGACGAATGATATAACGACAGCTATACAGAAGGAAGCATATAATCCTACCATTGGATCGACGCCAGCTATGATGGAAAAAGCAATAGCTTCCGGAATAAGCGCAAGCGCTACTGTCATACCAGCTAAAATCTCGGTACGGAAATTTCCCCTCCATTGTTGTAAGTAGTTTAATACGTTGTTTTTCAAACATCATCCCTCTTTCTGGTAGAAATATATATATTTGGTAAAATAACAAAATAAAAACGAACCACAAAGGTTCGGAGATCGTAAGCCATTTATAAACTTAGAGAAAGTTAGATACGTTCCCCACGTTTACGCTTTTCAATAAACTCCAGAATGTCTTCTTTTTTTACTCTCCAACTTCGACCAATTTTAAAACCTTTAATGGTACCTTGTTGAACTAATTTATAAGTTGTCATTTCACTTATTTGCAAGTATTTCGCAACCTGCGCAATTGTTAGTACTTCATGTTCCATTGTTATAACCTCGCTTTTTTGACACTCAAGTAATCTAACATGGATTCGAGTATAAATCAATGTAAAATAGTATAATCTTTTATAACCTTTTATAATCTATTCCGTTTTTTATAATACTCTAAATACTTTACTTTTTTAGAGTATACAGCTGATAGAAGGAATAGGAAAGGTGTGGTTGTAACAGAAGCAGACTGACCAAGTACGATTATTACAACGCTTACAAAAAAGAATAGGGTAAATCATCCTCCATCCCAGTAAATTCAGTGCTAATATAATATGGAAAGTACTGTTATACATAGCGTTTAAGATGTGAGAGGATGAGGAATCATGAATCATCACATGCTACAAATCGATAGCCTGAGCGATGCTTATTTCGAGACCAAGCGAGGTCAAGAGATGCGCAGACAATTAAATGAAGCAAAACAGTTAGCGGATACCAATCAAGATGAAGACTCGATTCGCAACTACCACTATGTTAGTGGGATGTTTGCCAAGGAATTGGAGATGTACATTACTTGGAAGGTAACACGACAATTTCCATTTGATGAAGAATAGGAAAAAGGCTAGACTGCGCGTCTAGCCTTTTGTCGTACGTAGAATGAGAAAAGTATTCCTAAGCCAAGTGTGATAATTGCTGCTAGAGGAGTAAGAATTGTCGTAACACCCAACAACAAGGAAACCCAGATTGCAAACGACAGTGTCAGCCAAAAATGTACTTTTTGCCGACTACTCACGACCTCTGTGGGATCTTTAGGTAACAAATGATAGGGAAGAGGTAGATGCGTAGTACTGATTAACTTGCTGATCGTCTCACTCCAAAAAAACAGGCTTAGCAAATAGATCAAGTAGGGTACTCCTGGAAAAGGAATGGACCAACTGAGCAGGAGAGACCAGAAGGAAAGCAGAACATATTGAGAGAATATTTCTCGATCTCGTAGAACAATTCGTGAGAAGAGAAATAGATGCATGCTTTGTTTAGAGACAGGGACAAGTCGATTCCAAGTGTTCACCCAGGCTTTGCGTGGTGTGATTCTTCTCGGCATAAAGGGAAGATCGACTAGCATCTCTGCCCATTTACGGTATTGAGACTGAACTTGTGCTTCTTGGTCTAGCAATTTCCTCCATGGGAAAAGAGTTTTCTTTGTATTTGCCAAGAGATAGAAAGAAAAACAGATTGGTACAACCAAGGAAAAGAGCCAGATCGGAGAAGCGATCCATAGAAAAAGAAAGATCAACCAAAAGTTCAGAATCGCTCGAAAGATTTGGATCACTCGTAAAGCTATTTGTTCGAATGTTAAGTGCGTTTCCAACCAGCTTGACCAGAGATTCCATGTTACTAGCACTGCCAAAAAGAGAATCCAACTCCAAACGGGTTGATTTGCTGCAAACCGAAATTGATAGAGTGGATGTAGTAATAACACAATAGCAAGTAGTTGTACCATTGCGATTACCCAGCTGTATCGTGCACTAGCTTGGATGTATCCTTTCATCTGTCCTTCTGCTGGCAATAAAAAGGTAAGGTCTGCTGGAAGGAGCCATGTTCGGAGTACTGCTCTTTTGATGAGAAACCAACTCAGTAGAACTGCGATTGGAATCTCAATCGGAAAGTTCGCTGGTAGCCATTCTAAAAAGTAGCGATAACCGATAATAAGCCCCAAAAGGATTGCTAAGAGAAAGACTGGTGTTCCTCCTCCACTGAGCACTGTTGCCGTGATGCGTATACCTCGTTGCCAGCCTAGTCTCATCCGAGTCGCAAAAATCTCCTCTGGACGAAACATTAGCTTTTCACCTCCGTCAGATGGAAAAAGATATCTTCCAATGAAGCGTTTGGCTTCCCCGTTTGGTTTCGCAAATCATTCAATGTACCAGTTGCGACTAAGCGACCTTGATGTAAGAGGATAATCTGGTCACAGACGGATTCAGCAAGCGACAGAATATGTGTTGACATTAGGATTCCTGTACCATCTGCTTTTCGTTCTTCCAATAAGGAAATTAAAGCACGCATTGCCAATGGATCAAGTCCCACAAATGGTTCATCTACGATTAGATATTTGGATTCCACTAAGAATGCACAAAGAATCATCAGCTTTTGCTGCATCCCTTTAGAAAAGGTTTGTGGGAACCATTTTCGGACACGTTCCATCCGAAAAATGGGAAGTAGCTTTTTTGTTCGTTTCTGAATCTCTTCTTCGGAAAGTCCATATGCTTTTCCCGTTAAAAGCAAATGTTCTTCTAATGTAAGTTCTTCATAAAATTGTGGTGTTTCTGCTATGTAGGAGATTTGTTGACGAAACGTCGTAGTTTCTTTTTTCCAGTCTAGTCCGTCTAGGAGGATCTCTCCATGATGAGGAGTGAGTAGTCCTAGAATGTGTTTAATGGTAGTGCTTTTCCCTGCACCATTTAAACCAATTAGACCAGTGATCTTGCCGGGTTGAATGGAAAAAGAAACATCATGTAAGACAGGTAATTGTCGTGAATAACCACCTGATAAGGATTGAATCGATAACATAGTATCGTCCTTTCTAGATGACAGCTTGTATATATAGTACCAAATATATGTATCAAAGGAGAAGATGAGCATTGACAAATGTAATTCCCTTACTCTTATCACTTGCATATGGAAAACGAGCAACAGATCTACATATTGTTCCAAATGATATACCCAGAGCACGAGTAGGTGGACAGATCATTGCCCTTGGGAAAAAGAAATTTTCGAAAGCGGAGATCGAACTTTTCTTGGCAGAACATATACCAAATCTCATGGAGAAAGAGTTTCCACATGAGGTGGATTTTTCTTTAGAATGGCAAGAGCCAGTTGCTTTTCGAACGAGAGTTCACCTATTTCAAGCATCAGGTGATTGGAGGTTATCCTTTCGGCTGTTACCTACCCAAGTACCGAGCCCCCATGACTTAGGATTGGCCCCTGTTTTATTGCAACTAATCAAAGAACAAAGTGGTCTCATCCTGTTTACAGGGCCGACGGGTAGTGGAAAAACGACCAGCCTTGCTTCACTGATCCAGCAAGTAAATCAGACTTATCCAATACGCATCATTACCTTGGAAGACCCGATCGAATATCACTATCCGGCTGGAGTTTCGATGATCGAACAACGAGAAATAGGAGTCGATACAACTAATTATAGTCAAGGAATTTACGCTTCACTACGGCAAGATCCAGATGTGATCGTGGTAGGAGAATTACGAGAGTTAGATGCGATGGAGGCGGCTTTGCGGGCAGCCGAAGCAGGTAAATTGGTTTTGGCTACGATGCATGCTAGTCGAGCATTACAAGCAATTACTCGGTATATCGGTTCTTTCCCAGATGGAAGACATAATTGGATTCGCTCTCAATTAGCAAACGTACTACTAGCGGTGATCAATCAACGGTTAATTCCATCTTCCGAAAAAGAAAATCCTGTTTTGGTTCAAGAGGTATTAGTAGGAAATCCTGCTGTACGAAACTTGATCCGTTCTAATCAAATATCCCAAATCACCTCTGTTATGGAAACAGGACACGCAGATGGAATGCAGACGATGGAGATAGCTGTCCAATCCGCTACTCAAAGTGGGAAGCTGTCTCGTGAGGTGAGTGACTGGCATATTCGGTCAGGAGTAGGTTGGCGATGAGCTTTTTGTCAGAAGTATTATTTGGGATGGTAGGTCTCATGATAGGGTGGTTCATACCAGAGTCCGCAGTAGGGTTGTTAAAGAGAAGAGGAATTCAAGTGAATCCCCCATCATTCATTCTGAAAGTCATGGTCACAGTACTTACCCTAATGGCTGTGCTCATTACTCTCTTGGCATTTCCTAATTGGTATGATCGGATACTTTCCATTTGCTTTTGGGAGTTATTACTTATCCTCAGTCTAACCGATCTCTGGTCTTTCCTATTACTAGACATACTCACGTATGGAGGAATGATCCTTATTTTAGGGATTCGTATCTTTCATCCAGAGCCGATCCTTTCCTATTTACTCGCAGCAGGAATTACGGGAGTGATTGTCGCTATCTTTGCAATTGTGACCAAAGGGATTGGCTTAGGGGATGCTAAATTGTTGGCGCTCTCTGCTCTCGTTCTAGGAGGAACAGGGGTGTTAGTCGCATTTTGGCTGGCTACCTTTTTTGGTTTGCTCTATGCGATCATAGATGCATGGCAGACCAAGAGTTGGAGTAGAAAGAAGCGCTTTCCTTTTGGTCCGCATCTGGCGGCAGGTAGCTTTATTGCTTGGTGTTGGGGAGAACAAATCTGGGAAGGGATTCAACGAATTTTATAGGTTTGTGGAAGAAATTTTGGACATATGTGTGTTGTTATATTTGGATTATGTCCGCACCTTTTTACTGAAGATTGTTTTTTAAAAACAAATTAACAAAAGGCATGTTGCATATTAGACTAAAAATCTACGATTATAAAAGTAAAGGAGGGGAAGCATGAAGTTTCGTATTGGTTATCGGACGATCAAAACAGCAGTTGGAGCAGGGGTTGCAATCTGGATTGCCCAGTTATTTCAACTTCAATTTTTTGCTTTTGCAGGTATTATTACGATTTTATGTATTCAACCAACCAAGAAAAAATCGTACCAGATTGCCTTTGAACGTTTTTTTGCTTCTGTGATGGGGCTAGGTATTGCTGCTATTTGCTTTGAAGGTATTGGTTACTCTCCATGGACGATCACGATTATTTTGCTAGTCTCCATCCCGATTATGGTTTCACTAAAAGTAAAAGAAGGAATTGTATCTAGTTCTGTTATTATGCTTCATCTATTTACTGCACAAAAAGCGACTTGGGATATTCTGTTAAATGAAATATATTTACTCCTGATCGGCGTAGGCGTAGCCCTAATAGCCAATCAATATATGCCGAATGTAGAACAAAAGTTAAAGAAATATCAAATGGAAATTGAAGAGAATTTCAAGAAAATATTTACGGAAGTTATTGTATATATTCGAGAAGGAGACAGTTTGTGGGATGGTCGTGAAATTACGGAGACAGCTCGACTTTTAAAAGAAGCGAAGCAACTTGCTTTACATAATCTGGAAAACTACGCATATGAAGAAGAGCAGTCATATTATCAATACTTTCTTATGCGAGAACAGCAATTTGAAATTATCGAACGAATCCTACCAATTATATCTTCCCTACCAAAAACGTATGTCCAAGGACACCAGATTGCCGATTTTATCGATCAGCTAAAGGAATCTATTCATCCAGGTAATACGGCAGATATTCACTTGCAAAGTTTAAATGTAATGCAAAATAATTTTCGGGAACAACCGTTGCCTGTAGATCGGGAAGAGTTTGAGACAAGAGCCTCCTTATTTGTAATGGTAAAGGATATGCGAAGGTATCTACAGATTAAGAAGAAAATGGCAAAGATAGATGGGGATCAAAAGGATATATCAAAGAGAATGGAGGGTAATACACAAGAGTCACCTAAATAAAACACATATTCTACAAGATTCATAGCTTCAGAAAGTCAACAGAAAACAAAGGAGAAATTTTCTGTTGACTTTCTGTTCGTTTGGTGATTAAATAACTTTAACCTTTAAAACTATATCTTGGCGTTGATGAAGAAGAGTAAGTATTATTAACATTTCAGAGAGCTGATGGTTGGTGCAAATCAGTATGGAAGTAATGCTGAATGGGCTTCGGAGCTACCAAACCGAAATAATATAGAGTAGGCTTTGGCGAATAGTCTCATCGTTACAAGAGACAGGTATTCAAATGATCTTTTCGAAGATTATTTCGATACTGGTTAAGTGAGTTACTTATGTAACTAATGAAGGTGGTACCACGGGTGTTCTCGTCCTTTTCGGATAGAGGGCTTTTTTTGTTTTCTTAAAAAATTTACTTCCAAATTGATAATTTCATATTTTAAATCAATGAGTAAGACGAGTAGGTATATGCGATACGTTTCAGAGAGCTGGGATTAGGTGGAAGCCCGGTACGATAGGTATACTGAATGGACTTACGAGAGGTTCGCGGAACAAAAAAGTATGCGACACGGTTTCCTCCGTTAACGGGATAGGGTATCGGATATCAGAAATCCTGTACCTAAATAAGAGGGAATATTTGATATATACCAAATATTCCAAATGAGGTGGCAACGCGGTAATCATATCGTCCTCTATATGCATCTAGTGTGCATATAGAGGACTTTTTATTTTTATAGAGGGGGAACGAGAATGAATCTAACCAAGCAAGAGTTTGAGGATCGAAAGCAAAAAAAGAAAAGGTTCTTATTGATCAAAGAGTTAGCTGAAGACGAAATTACTCCCATCTCCATCTATCATCGGTTATCTGGGAACAAGAAGTTTATTTTGGAAAGCTCGATGAAACACAATGAAAAAGGAAGATTCTCCTATATCGGTGCCGATCCTTATTTGGAATTAAAAAGCAATGGGGAAGAGATTAAGCTTTTAACTCCTAAGGGTGAAATCTATCAAGAGAAGGGGAGAGTCTTAGACCGGTTAAAGGAATTGATTGAATTTGAAGAGATGGAGGCAGATTTCCCATTTGTTGGAGGAGCTATTGGGTATATCGGGTATGATGTGATTCGGCAGTACGAGGATATTGGGGAAGCGAAAATGGATCATGTAAACATGCCAGAAGCGCATCTGTTATTTTATCAGACTGTTTTCGTCTATGATCATTTTCTACAAAAAGCCTATATCGTCTATGTTTATCAACCAGATGAAAAAACCTCCTATGAAGAGATGGAAGACAAATACCAGGAAATGATGAATCAGGTTACTTCCATTAGTGAAAATCCTGATCAACCTGCACAGTTTATCAAAGAATTTGTGTCCAACGTAGAGAAGGAAGAATTTTGCCAGATGGTAGGGAAGGCGAAAGAATACATCCAGAAAGGAGACATTTTTCAAGTAGTTCTATCCCTACGATTTCAGACAACATTCCATGGGGATCCATTTGATATCTATCAGCAATTAAGAATGGCTAACCCTTCACCTTATCTGTTTTATATCGATTTTCAAGATTATATCATTCTGGGATCTTCTCCTGAGTCGTTGGTAGAAGTAAAGGGGAAACAGGTGATAACGAACCCGATTGCTGGAACAAGACCTCGTGGGATAAACGATAAGCAAGATCAAACATATGAAAGTCAGTTACAGCAAGATGAAAAGGAAATAGCCGAACATCGAATGCTTGTCGATCTAGGACGAAATGATTTGGGCAGAGTAAGCCAATTGGAAACTGTACAGGTGGATCGATATATGGAGATAGAAAAATATTCTCATGTGATGCACTTGGTGTCCGAGGTGTCTGGTGAGTTAAGAGAAGGTTTGACAGCCATAGATGCTCTGGAATGTTGTCTTCCCGCTGGAACCGTATCTGGTGCACCGAAAATCAGAGCAATGACCATTATTAATCAGCTGGAGAATGTAAAACGAAATGTGTATAGTGGTGCGATTGGCTATATTTCCATTTCTGGTAATACGGCAATGGCACTTGCTATTCGAACCATGGTGATAAAAGGAGATCAAGTCTATATTCAAGCAGGAGCAGGTATCGTTTATGACTCTGATCCGGAATCGGAATATTTGGAGAGTGTAAATAAAGCAAAAGCATTGATGGAGGTGGTGAAATGATTTTATTAATTGATAACTATGATTCTTTCACTTATAACCTGTATCATCAATTAGCGAAATTCGGAAGTGTTGTGCAAGTGGTTCGCAATGATGCTATTACCTTGGAGCAGATTCAGGAAATGAATCCAGAAGTTATTGTTCTTTCCCCAGGTCCAGGTCGCCCTGAAGATGCAGGAGTATGTGTCCAAGTAATACGTTCTTTTTATCAGACCATCCCGATCTTAGGAATTTGCCTTGGCCATCAGGCGATTGTTTCCGCCTTTGATGGGAAAATCATTTCTGCCAAAACCATCAAGCATGGAAAAACATCTATGATTCAGCATAGTAGAGAATCTCTCTTCTCTTACTTACCAAAACCATTTGAAGCCATGCGTTATCACTCATTGGTAGCAAGTCGTGAAGCTCTGCCAGATACGTTACAAGTATTGGCGATTTCCATGGATGATGGGGAGATTATGGCGATCAAGCATCAACATTATCCAGTGTATGGTTTGCAGTTCCATCCAGAGTCGATTGGAACCAAATTGGGAGATAAGTTAATAGAGCGATTTTTGATGGATGTATCGAGGAGGGAAACTGGTGAATTTGTATCTTCGTAAAATCAGCGAGCGAGAGGATTTAACTGAAAAAGAGGCTTATCAAGCGCTGTTAATGATATTGGAAGATCAAGTAAGTGATACAGAAATTTCCGCCTTTTTGATGGGACTAAAGGCAAAGGGAGAAACAACTACAGAAATTGTAGGGATTGTAAAAGCTTTACTAGAAAAAGCGATGTCCTTTTCTTTCCGGATTCCACATGCGATGGATAACTGTGGAACAGGTGGCGATCAATCGCAGAGTTTTAATGTAAGTACTACAACTGCTTTTGTACTATCTGGAGCAGGAATCAAGGTAGCAAAGCATGGGAACCGAGCGATATCAAGCCGATCAGGAAGTGCGGATGTATTGGAATATTTGGGGATTCACCTTACATGTTCTGGCGAACAGGTAGAAGAGCTTCTCGAAAGAGTCGGAATTAGCTTCTTGTTTGCCCCACATGTACATCCAGGACTAGGAAAAGTGATGAAAGTGCGGAAGGAACTCAATATTCCCACCATCTTTAATCTGATAGGCCCGCTTACCAACCCGGTTCGGTTGGAGAGTCAGTTACTGGGGATCTATCAGCGAAAAATGGTCGTTCCTTTTGCACGAATTCTGAATCAACTAGGCAGAAAACGAGCAGTAGTACTAAACGGATATGGCAATCTGGACGAGGCATCTTTGGCTGGAGAAAATTATTTGGCTCTGCTGGAAAATGGGCAAGTGAAAGAGTTGAACGTCCATCCGACGGAATTTGGATTAAAGACAATTCCAAACAGTGAAATTTGTGGTGGAAATGTACAAGAAAATGCGGAGATTTTAGTGAGTGTATTAAAAGGAGAAACGGGGGTATATCGCGATACGGTTTTATTCAATGCAGGAATCGGACTATTTGCTAGCGGGAAAGTGAACGACATCCAAGATGGGATAGAACTGGCAAAAGAGAGCATCGATTCTGGTGCAGCACTAGAAAAGTTTATGCAATTAAGAGAATATAGCCGGCGCTTACAAAAAGGGGTTAGTTAACATGACTACCATATTAGATACAATTCTTGATCAAAAAAGACGAGAAGTGCAAGAACTGAAGGAGATATCATTTTCACTTGATTCCCAATATTCCATTCATGCTGAGAAAAAACGCTTAAGTGAAAGGTTAAAGGACGACCAGCAAATCACTATCATTTCTGAAATCAAAAGAGCCTCCCCATCTGCCGGGCGGATCGCTACTCAGGTAGACATAATGCAACAAGCTAAGATGTATGAACAGCTAGGGGCAGGGGCTATTTCGGTGCTAACGGATACTCCATTTTTCAAAGGTTCATTTACTGATTTGCAAGATATACGATCTATAACAAACGTACCATTGCTATGTAAAGATTTTATTATCGACGAAATCCAGATTGAATACGCAAAGTATATGGGCGCAGATGTCGTTTTACTAATTGTTGCAGCTCTGTCACCTGCCCAATTACAAAACTTATATCAGAAAGCGATCCAGCTTGATTTAGAAATCATTGTGGAAGTGCATGATGAACAGGAATTGGAGAGAGCATTCGATATTGCTCCACAGATCATTGGGATCAATAATCGTAACTTAAAAACGTTTGAAGTGGATGTAACGACAACAGAAAGATTAGCTAAACGTCTACAAGGATCATCTACACTGATGATCAGTGAAAGTGGGATTCGTACCCGGGAGGATGTTTTACGAGTGAAGAAAGCAGGGGTTCAAGGGATTTTAGTAGGAGAAGCGTTGATGAGATCTTCTTCTTTAGAAGAGACATTCTCTCATTTTCAGGTGTGATCATATGACAAAAGTGAAAATATGCGGCATTACAGATGCAGAAACAGCGAGATTTGCCTGTGAATTTGGAGCGGATGCACTTGGATTTGTCTTTGCGAAGAGTAAGCGACAAGTTTCTCCTATTCAAGCGCAAGCAATTATATTGGATCTCCCTAGTTCTATAAGAAAAGTCGGTGTGTTTGTGAATGAAAAAATAGAAAACGTGAAATGGATATTTTCTAAGTGTGGATTGGATTACGTTCAGCTTCATGGGGATGAGAGTAATAGCTATATAAAGTCGCTGGATCTTCCGGTTATCAAAGCAGTGGGAATTGGTTCAAAAGCAGATGTGGAACAAATCTCCTCTTATGAGGCTGACTATCTATTAGTGGACAGCCCGAAAGGTACTACGTATCAGGGAGGCAATGGCGTTACATTTGATTGGGAGTTGTTAAAAGATCTAGATGAATCTATCAGAAAACGATTGATTGTGGCTGGTGGATTAGATGAGCAGAACGTACAAAAGGCAATCTGTGAAATACGTCCTTATATAGTAGATGCAAGTAGTAGTTTGGAAACCGATGGAAAAAAAGATATGACCAAAATAGCGAGATTTATTGAAAAAGTAAAGAGGTGTTCGTAAATGATTTCCTATTCATATCCAGATGAAAAAGGTCACTACGGTCCTTATGGTGGTCGCTTTATTCCAGAAGTATTAATGCAGTCTGTGCTGGAATTAGAACAGGCTTATCATCAAGCGATGCAAGACGAAGAGTTTCAGCAAAAGCTGCAATATTACTTAGAAACCTATGTAGGTAGACAAACTCCATTATATTTTGCCGAGAATTTGACCCGCCATCTAGGAGGAGCAAAAATCTATCTCAAACGGGAAGATCTCAATCATACTGGTGCACATAAGATTAATAATACTGTTGGGCAAGCACTTCTTGCTGTACGAATGGGCAAGCGAAAGATTGTAGCTGAAACAGGTGCAGGACAGCATGGTGTAGCTACAGCAACCGTATGTGCTCTCTTAAATTTAGAGTGCGTCATCTTCATGGGAGAAGAAGATATCAAAAGACAGAAGTTAAATGTATTTCGCATGGAGCTTCTAGGAGCCAAAGTAGTAGGTGTTTCTAGTGGAAGTGGGACTTTAAAAGATGCGGTGAATGAAGCACTTCGGTACTGGGTCACTCATGTAGAAGATACTCACTATATTATGGGTTCTGTATTAGGACCGCATCCGTTTCCACAAATGGTTCGAGATTTTCAAAGTGTAATTGGAAAAGAAACGAAAGAGCAATATTTGTCGATTGCAGGAAAACTGCCTGATGCCATCGTTGCTTGTATTGGGGGTGGCAGTAATGCGATGGGGATGTTTTATCCTTTTCTTTCCGATACAGATGTGAAATTGATTGGTGTAGAAGCAGCTGGTGCGGGACTTCATACACCAAAACATGCTGCAACGTTAACTAAAGGAAAAATAGGTGTGCTTCATGGTTCGATGATGCTGGTATTACAGGATGAAGAGGGTCAGATCAAGGAAGCTCACTCTATTTCTGCTGGCTTAGATTATCCGGGAGTTGGTCCGGAACATTGTTTGCTAAAAGATATGGAACGCGTGGAATACCAAGCGGTGACCGATGAAGAAGCATTAGAAGCTTTTCAGCTACTAGCGAAAAAAGAAGGAATCATCCCTGCTTTAGAAAGCTCTCATGCAATCGCTTTTGCTCAGAAGTTGGCGGAGAAAATGAGCCAAGATCAAGGGCTTATTATCTGTCTTTCTGGTAGAGGAGATAAAGATGTGGAAAGTGTGAAACAAATCATTTAAGGGGGGATACTGCATGGGAAGAGTAAGATTAAATCAAATATTACAATCATTGAAACAACGAGGAGAGAAGGCATTTATTCCGTATCTGATGGCGGGGGATGGAGGAATAGAAAAATTAGAAGATCATATCCGCTTTATGACGGAAGAAGGGGCAACTCTGATTGAAATAGGAATTCCCTTTTCCGATCCGATCGCAGATGGACCCACTATTCAGCGGGCAGGAAAACGATCATTAGATCATGGGACCACGATAATGGAGATTTTCCAGACTATAAAGCGAGTACGTACTTACTCTTCCATTCCTTTGGTTTTCATGACCTATTTAAATCCAATTCTCGCATTTGGGAAAGAGAGGTTTGTGCAGCTTTGTGTAGAGGCGGGTGTAGATGGAATGATTATTCCTGATATACCCTATGAGGAAAAAGAGTTAATCGCTCCTGATCTTCGTGTAGCTGACATAGCTCTCATTCCTCTGGTTACTTTAACTAGTCCGCTTGAGCGAATCGACAAGATTATCAAGGAAGGAGATGGATTTGTCTATGCAGTGACTGTCACAGGAGTAACCGGATCACGTACTGCATTTCAGAAAAAAGTATATACCTATTTACAACAAGTGACGAAGCGATCGAATCTCCCTGTGTTTGCTGGATTTGGAATCTCCAATCCAAAGCAAACACAAGAAATATTGGCTTTCTGTGATGGAGTGATTGTAGGGAGTAAAGTGATTGAAGCGATAGAGGAGGGAAATAAAAATGATATAAAAGAGCTGATCCATGCTGTTCGACAGTTTCCAAATAGATACCCACAACATTCTGATGCGCGACAAAAATAATGAATCCTTCTAAAATATTCGGATGAGGTGCATAAGGATATATCAAAGAGAGGAGGGTAATACACAATAGATACCTAAATTAGAGAAATAATGTAGTCTCACTATGAACTGTTAATAAGAGGAGAAAAAGAATCCATCAATGGAAAACATCATTAATCTTACGTAAAAATAACTAGCTGATTTTTTATTATATATGGCAATCGTACGTCCGGTCTTTATATGGGGAGGCCCTGGGGGTCACGAGAACATGCTTATGTGTTGTCCAAAAGTGGAAAACTCCCATTTCCACCAAAGGGAGAAATATTTCAGATGGATTGAAAAAAGACAGTCATTTCAACATGGCTGTTTTTTTGTGTAGATTATATATGATAAGGTGATACTCGATTATCGTCAGGATAACTAATAGGAAAAACAATAACAGTTGAAAAGAGGATGGAAAATGGTTCGAATCGGCGTTGTTGGAACGAATTGGATTACAGATCGATTGTTGGATGCAGCAAAGGATATAGCGGATTTTCAACTTACCGCAGTTTATTCTCGTACTAGTGAGAAAGCAAAAGAATTTGCCAGTAAATATGGAGTTACCAATCTATATACCGATTTAGAAGAGATGGCAACTAGTCAGGAAATCGATGCGGTATATATTGCCACTCCCAATTCCTATCATGCACAACAAGCAATTTTGTTTTTAGAAAATGGCAAACATGTTCTTTGTGAAAAGCCAATGGCTGCTAATGCATCGGAAGTAAAAAGTATGATCGAAACCGCAAAGCATCATAATGTGTTGTTAATGGAAGCGATGAAATCCACATTCCTTCCCAACTTTAAAGTAATACAAGATAATTTACATAAAATTGGTCCTATCCGTAGGTATTTTGCAAGCTATTGTCAGTATTCATCTCGTTATGACAAATACAAAGAAGGAATCGTACTAAATGCTTTTAATCCCACCTTTGCGAACGGTTCATTAATGGATCTGGGTGTTTACTGCCTATATCCCTTGATCACACTATTTGGTGCACCAACAGAAGTGAAGGCAACTAGTATGATGCTAGAGTCAGGTGTCGATGGAGAAGGTAGTGTTTTATTAAAATACGATAATAAAGATGCGGTCGTGATGTATTCCAAAATCACCAACTCCTACTTACCGAGCGAAATTCAAGGGGAAAAAGGTAGTATGATCATTGATAAAATCCATACAGCTGAAAAAGTAGAAATTCGCTACAATGATGGCACGGTAGAAGTATTAACAGTCGATCAACCTCATCCGACTATGTACTATGAAGTGAAAGAGTTCGTTGATCTCATCAACCAAGGAAAAATCGAATCGAGCATTAACACATATGAAAACTCCTACACGACCATGCAGGTAATGGATCAGGTACGGGATCAGATCGGTCTGGTATATCCAAGTGATCATAAGTGACCTAAAGTGGAGTAACATAGAAATAGAATGCGCAAAAGCAGCCAAATAACTGGCTGCTTTTTTTGGAGTGGATTGTATCGATAGATTGCAATATTTAAATCATGTATCCTATAGGACCAGTTGCGATAGTATCTGATTCTTCGTGAATAGAGGACGATTTCGGAAAAGGTACAAGTGTATCGTGTAATTCTCGTATTACCACAAGTATTTTATAGCTTACTCCTACCTTTTGATCTTCCTGATACAGTACCACCTATGGATAATCTGTCTATTTTTCGAATTAACAAAAATCACTTTCTCCTAGTTCTATCATCTCTAGTAAGTCATAGACTGTATTAGAAGATTAGGAGAAAGGGCGATATATTAGATGCAACCAATCGTTCGTGTCAAAACAAAGTCAAGCAAACCTCTCGATCAAACAAGCATCTCCTCGTCCCAAACGACGGAGCCAAAATCGAATCTAGTAGGAAACAGCAAGATAACAAAAGAGGAAAATTTAAATAGACCATTAACCAAGCCTTTACTCAATCAAACAACAAGCAACGAAACGAAAAATAACAAACCACGTACTTTTCAACAAGCAGCAAAAGAATACTCTTTTCAAAAAGTTTTTTCCTTAGAAGATTGGAAACAAGAAGATGTGATCCAGTGGCGATCGCCAGGAAATCCGTTTGCCTCTTCTAGGAGAAAACAACCGAAGAAACCTTGGTGGCATCTAGCTCTCTCTATTGGCGGTGCTATTATGATCGGATCGGTGATGGGTTTTTCTATCTTGGAACTATTTTTTAATGAAGAGAAACAAGTTTCTCCAACTGCCATTGATTCCCATCTGATCAAAACCAAACAAGTAGATGAGAAACCAAAGACAAATTCGTCACCTACTGCTCCTTCTACCGTGCAAAGTCCTGTTGATCTAGCGAAATACGATCTCCCATCACTTCAATTAGCGATAGTCCAAGCCGGGAATTATCAAGATAAAGAATCAGCTCAGAAAAACGTATCCGTTTATCGTACAAAAGGGTTAGCAGCACTGGTATCAGAACAGGCTCCTTATCGGATCTATTTAGGGATGGGAATCAACCGAGATGATGGACTGAAGTTAAACCAGATTGTTCGTTCTCTTGAGATCGAGGCATCTCTGCAAGATTTACATATTGAAGCAAAGGGATTGACTGAGAAGAAAAAAGAGGTCTCTCGTTCCTTAATCCCTGCTATACAAGCAGGAAATGAGTTGTTCCAAGAACTTGCCAAACTGACAGTTGACTCGATGTCAAGCGATGGTTCCCAGATCACCTCATTTGCTGCAGGACAAGATTGCTCGAAGCGTCAACAAGAGATAAATACGAAGATAGAAACAGCAAAGAAAGATCAATCCAAAGAATCTCAGGAAGCACTATCGGAAATGACAAAATCAATTGATTTGATGCTACAAAGTACAATGGCAGCACAAAAGACACCCAATTCTGCATTATTATGGCAAATTCAAGAAGGATTGCTCCGCTATGCAGTGGCGTATGAGAGACTAGTGAAAACCTTACGTTAACAGAACATGACAGAAAATTTGTTTCTTGTTGAATCCTGTCCCTTTTGTTAAAATAAACGTAACTGAGTCAGAAATTTTCCGCACCTACGTAGCTTAGGTGCTTTTTTCCTTGATATGGGGACTTTTTTTCTGAGTAATCCCTAATTTGGAGATAATAGGAGAAAACGAACAATCGTAGGTGAAACACAATGAAATCTTGGAAGTTAATCCTCGCATCCGGTTCTCCCCGTAGACGGGAACTACTTCACCAACTTGAGTTGGAATTTCAGGTTATTACGAGCGACGTGGAAGAACACGTTGATCCAACGTTAACGCCAGACCAAGTAGTACAAGCCCTTGCGCTTCAAAAGGCAGAGGCTGTCTCGTTTGAACAAGAAGTGGGTACTGTTACAGTTGGAGCCGATACAGTAGTGGTTTTAGATGGTGAGATCTTAGGCAAACCCAAAGACAAAGCAGAAGCCCATGAGATGTTAGCTAGATTATCTGGACGTAGTCATGAGGTTTATACAGGTATCGCTGTTGTTGTAAAAGGGTCTGATGAGACAAAGAGCTGGACACGCGCTCGTCGGACAGAAGTTTGGATGCGAGATTTGGATGATGAAAAACGAGAATGGTATGTAGAGACAGGCGAGCCAATGGATAAGGCAGGCTCTTATGGTATTCAAGGTTATGGCGCAACTCTGGTGGATCGTATTGAAGGATGTTATTTTAATGTAGTTGGTTTCCCATTGGCTCTCTTTGATGAATTGCTGGAAGAGATTGGATTACCTGTAATAAAGACGTTTGGCAAGAAATAAACACATGTTAGAAAGCTATCTTTGTATTCAAATGATCTGTGAGATTAGAAGAAGATCCAACAAGAATCAACATCCAGACCCTTCTTCATATTCCTAAAAGGAGGAAGATGTTTGGAATTGATGATTCGCGATGTACCATTACATGAAAGACCTCGAGAGAAGTTGATCCATGATGGGCCTGAGACACTAGGCAGTGTCGATTTGATCGCCTTGATGCTCCGTACAGGTACTTCAGGTGAGAGTGTACTTACTCTCGCACAACGAGTTATTAACCAGACAGGCGGGCTCCGTGGGCTTACCAACACCACGCTTCAGGAATTACAAGAAATAGATGGGATCGGCCCAGCTAAGGCTGTTCAGCTATTGGCTGGTGTCGAACTTGGTAGGCGAATTAGTAGACTTCCACCTGAAGAGCGTCCAACGATTCGTCAACCAGGTGATGCAGCTCGTCTTTTAATGGATGAAATGCGTTTTCTCACCCAAGAACATTTTTATTGTCTTTATCTTAATATGAAAAACCAAGTGATAGCCAAAAAGTGTTTATTTGTTGGAAGTTTAAGTAGTTCCATTGTTCACCCACGTGAGGTTTTTAAAGAAGCAGTACTTTGTAGTGCAGCCTCTATTATTTGCTTACATAATCACCCTAGTGGTGATACAACTCCAAGTCGTGAAGATCTAGAAGTAACGGAGCGTCTGATCGAAGCTGGTAAGTTAATGGACATTGAAATATTGGATCATGTCATTATAGGGGATCAACGATACTATAGCATGAATGAAAAAGGTCTAATTTCAGGATAAATCTGATTTTGGATATTATTCACCTTTCATTGGTAATAGAAGGAAAAAGGCGAGCTATAGCGAAACAATACTTTGGAGACGGGGTGGCTCAGTATGGGAAAAGTGCTGAAGTCAGGTGTTACCATCAAAGGAACCAAAGACGGACTCTTATTTTTTCTTGACGATACTCGTCCTTTTTCAGAAGTCTTGCAGGAGTTACGGTATAAACTTACGAACTCTGGTAGCTCTCAAATCTGGGATGGACCAGAGATGAGTATCAAGATTATGTTGGGAGAGCGGCAGATAAGTAAACAAGAAGAGATCGGTCTACGGGACATTTTTTCTTTGCGAAATAACTTAAAAATTCATAGCTTTGAGACAGATAATGGAAAACCGTATCTTCTAGAACCTAACATAGGGATCCAGATGCGTGCTGGGACGGTTCGTTCGGGTCAAGTTTTGACTCATCGTGGTGATCTATTACTATTGGGAGACGTCAATCCAGGTGGATGTGTCGAGGCAACAGGTAGTATCTATGTTCTAGGTTCCTTACGAGGGCTTGCTCATGCAGGAGTAGGTGGCGATGAGACAGCGATCGTGGCAGCTTCTGCTTTTCGACCGACTCAATTGCGTATTGGCGATATCATCTCGCGTCCACCAGATGAATGGCGAGAGCTGGAGATCGGTATGCGATTTGCCTATGTCGTTCAAAAACAAATCGCAGTGGAAAAGATTGCTCATCTCAGCCAAATACGTCCAGACCGAGCGTGGAAAGATAGCTTGCGTTTTGGTGGAGTCTGAAAACGATGTCAGCCTAGCAGGATCGTATTTCAAAGAAAGGAGGGAGAAGTGTGGGGGAAAGTATCGTAGTCACTTCTGGAAAAGGTGGTGTTGGCAAGTCTACGACTACAGCCAACATTGGCACTGCGTTAGCTTTGATCGGGAAAAAAGTAGTATTGATTGATACCGATATTGGATTGCGAAATCTAGATGTGTTGATGGGACTCGAGAATCGGATTGTGTATGACATTATTGACGTGATTGAAAGCCGTTGTGATCTAAAACAGGCTCTTATTAAAGACAAGCGGTTAGACAATCTTTATTTATTACCAGCAGCACAGACCAAAGATAAGAGTGCAATTGCCGCCAATCAATTAAGAAGGGTAATCGCTGACCTAAAAGAAGATCATGATTATGTGATAATTGATTGCCCTGCTGGAATTGAACAAGGCTTTCAAAATGCCGTTGCGGGAGCAGATCAGGCGATTATCGTCACAACACCAGAAAATACCTCAATCCGAGATGCAGACCGTGTGATTGGGCTTCTCGAAAAAGAAAACGTGGGAACTCCGAAACTCGTGATCAATCGCTACCGCAGTCAAATGGTGAAAGAGGGAGCAATGATGGATGCTGATGAAGTAGTCTCTGTGCTCTCGATTGATCTATTAGGTGTTATTCCTGATGAAGAGAAAGTGATCAAAGCAGGCAACACTGGAGAACCGATCGTATGGGATTCGACTTGCAAAGCAGGTAAAGCATATCGAAACATCGCCAAACGGATTCTAGGAGAGATGGTACCGCTTGTTACGTTGAAGCAGGAGCCTACCTTCTTCTTACGAATGAAGCAGTGGTTGGGTTTTGCATAATGAAAAGAGCAATTTACTAAAAAAGAGTCCGGTTAACGGATGATTCTAGTAGATTGCTTTTTTTGTTTCGTTCTTTTTTTCGAGATCCTTTCATATCTTGTACCAGAAAATCTGACAAGTTGAGTTAGGAAAAGGTGTGAAAAAAATGAGGGATTTTCATCAGGAAGAAGAATGGAAACAAAATCGGAAATTAGACGAATGGGATTCTGATAAAGTAGATGACTTAGATGACCTAGATCCGGAAGACTTGCTTCAAACAGATGATTATGATCCAGAGGAGATGGAAGTAGGGGAGAAGTTACCAGAATTAACTGTCACAGAAAAAGAACGTGGGACGGCTTTTTCGAAACGGCCTAAAATGTTGATTCGTGCTGTTATTGCAGCAGCATTATTGTTAATCACTGTTTTGTTATTCCAGTATCCTCTCAACGCCAAACTGAATGAGTTAGTACAAAATACGTTTGAGCGAGACACAAACTTTGCGATGGTGCGTGGTTGGATGGAAAATGCAGTTGGTAAAGGAAACCCTACAATGTTACCAGCTTTTGCTCCTCAGAATGGAAATTCGATGCAAAATGCGACTCCGGTCCAAACACAACCTATTGCTCCTGTTTTTGATTCTCCTGTACAAGGAAATATCTTAGCTGGTTTTAGTGATAAAAATCCTGGAGTTGTCTTGGAAACAGCAGGAAAAGCCCCGGTAAAAGCAGCGGCAGACGGTGAGGTAACTCGAATTGGAAAGGTAGATGACTGGGAGAATGTAGTTGTTTTAAGGCATGTAGACGGTTCTGAAACATGGTATCAAGGGATGGAGGATGTAACAGTAACGGCTAATTTGAAAGTGAAAAAAGGCGATCTGCTGGGGAATACGTCCGAAAATGGTGGGAAATATCTTGTCTCGATCTATTACTATCGAGATCATGAATTGAAAAATCCTGCTGATGTGATTCCGTTTGCTCGCTAAGCTTCCTTGGGAAAATGTGCGCTTTCAGATCCATCCCAGCTTCTGGATCGTGATCGCGCTCTCTGTTTGGACTGGATACTTTTGGGAAATCCTCACCTTGTTTCTCGTTGTTCTTCTACATGAATTGGGGCATGTCACGGCTGCTTGGTCATTTGGTTGGAAAATTCGATCCATTGAGTTACTCCCCTTTGGTGGAGTAGCTCAAATGGATGAATGGGGTACTGCACCAGCACGAGAGGAGATCGTGGTAGCTCTGGCCGGTCCCTTTTACCACATATACATGATTTTATTCAGTCTTTGGTTTTATCAGATGGGTTGGTGGGACTATACTTGGACTGAGTATTTTGTGTTGTCTAACATCACGATTGCACTTTTTAATATGTTGCCCATTTACCCATTAGATGGAGGAAGAGTGGTACAAGCTCTCTTGAGTAAGCTTGTGCCATACCAGCGATGTATTGCAGTTAGCCTTTATACCAGCCTTTTCTTATCTATCGTAGTACTTGTATTTGCATTTACGGTATTAAATGGAATCAGTATCATTCCATTGGTGATTATTGGACTTTTTTTGGTGTTCTCCAATTGGCAAGCAATTAGTCAGCAGCAATATCCTTTGTGGAGAATGCTCTTTCAGCGGTATCAAAAAGGGGCACCCGATACCTTACCGCATCAAGCGATTCAACTAATGCGGACAGACTCTTGGGCCAAGATTCTTCCCCAATGGCGCAAAGAACGGTATCATATTGTCCAAGTCTTTCATGAGAATGGAAAGTTAATGGCGATCTATCCTGAGGAGAAAGTGTTGGAACGGCTTTTTCAGACAAGGAAAAAAGGGGCATAACTGGTGATACAAAGAATTCCTATAAGGTAATCTGTACATGAATGGAACAAGGATGTAAGATTTATTTAGGAATGAAGCAGTTTTTCAGGAAAGCCGGATGATCTCATGAAAAAAATAATGATTGGAGTATGAAGGTTTTATGAGCAAAATAAATAAATCACTACATACCGACGCAATGAACGTACTATACGCAACGAGTCGAACATTTTTTATTCCAATCAATGGTTTGCCGTCCGAATTGAAAGAAGCCGTAGCCGCTTCCTATCTCTGCATGAGAGCAATTGATGAGATAGAAGATCATCCTGATCTTACAACAGATGTAAAAGTGAACTTATTACAATCTGTGAGCAAGTTTTTGCAAGGATCCCCAAATGAACAAGAAGTTTTGGAGGATATCTTTTTCCCATATCAATCTCAATTACCTGAAGTTACCTTGCGATTAACAGACTGGATTCAGTTTTGTCCTTCATCCATTCGTCCAACTGTCTGTCGTTATACTGCCATCATGGCGGAAGGGATGGCAAAGTGGGCAGCCAAAGGGTGGCAGGTTCAAACCGAAGAAGATTTAGATGAGTATACCTATTATGTTGCAGGTTTAGTAGGGTTAATGTTGAATGAGATTTGGAAATGGCATGATGGTACGGAGTCCGATGAGAAATTAGCAGTCGCTTACGGTCGAGGATTACAAGCAGTGAACATTCTTCGCAACCAAAATGAGGACGCCACTCGTGACGTTAACTATTTTCCAAAGGGATGGACATTCGCTGATATGATGAAATATGCGAAACGTAACTTAGGATTAGCTGATATCTACACGGCGAATATTACCAGTCCTCCTATATTAAAGTTTTGTAAGATCCCGCTGGCGTTGGCTCATGGAACAGTCGAAGTAATGGAATCTGGAAAAGAGAAATTAAGTCGATTCGATGTAATGAAAATTGTAGGTAGGGCAATTAAAGGACTTTAGAATTTGATCTACAAGAACGCTCCAGTACAAGTTCGAGATTTTCATATGTTGTGCATTTTGGAGAAAGGTATCTTCTGTAAGCTGTATATTAGGAAAAAGACATGGTTTGTATCAAGATTTCACCTAGAAAAGAAAAAAGTAGAAAGATAAAACTCCCCTAATCCTAGCATTTTTGCTTAGAAGGGGAGTTTTTGCTATATATTCGATCTACAAGATTACTTCACGTCATAGATATTTGGTACTTGCATAAAGGTAAATCCTAATATTGCGCTCCAGAATGCAAGGCTCACGATCATCCAACCAATGACCGATTTACGAGAGCTACCAAGAGAGAATGCGAGGAATGCGGCTACATCCGTTCCTACCAAGAAAGGAGAGATGATCGCTAACCCTGGAACACCATACTTCTCCCATAGGTTCCGAGCTCGAGTCTCTTTCTTGGATGGAGTGGTGATTCCTTTTGCAGCCCGACGTTTATCTCTCCAACCACGGATTTGCTGAAAGAAAAAGGCTAGGATGAGAACAAAGGCCAAATTACCTAAAAATCCAATAATCATTACCCAAATAGGAGATAAACCTAATATAACTCCTAGTGGAACTACTACCGAAATATCAATTACAGGGACTAATGAAATAAAGAAAAGCAAGACATACTGCCAAATAGTACCATATTGTTGTAGAAAATCCTGCAAAAATTCTAACAAAAAATTTCACCTCTTCAAAAATGTAGGGCTTCTTTTATAGATATAGAAGCCTTTTTAAGTATATCACTGAAACACTGTTGGAAAGTTAAACACTATCTAAACAATAAAAATAATAATGCTACATCCCTTCATTTCCCTTTTTGTGTAAGAATGATTTGGTGTAAAATAGATAAGGGATTATAAGGGGAATATACAGTGATATATTTGCCATCACCATCTAATAATCAAGTATGAAAAGATGTTATTCTCTTGGGCTTCCTTTTGAAGCTTTTTCTTGACCCATATTATCCTTTGTGTTAAGATATTCGTTGTATTTGTGTATAGATACCGCACAAGTGGGGACATCTGATAAAGGCATAAGCCTTCCTACACTTGGCGAGTCCTGTTTAAGAGGAGGGAAATTCATGTACGCTTTGATCGAAACCGGTGGTAAACAATACCGCGTACAAAAAGACGATGTGCTTTACATCGAAAAACTGGATGCGCAAGCTGGAGAAACAGTTACGTTTGATAAAGTACTTCTCGTAGGTAAAGACGGGGAAACCGTTGTAGGTAAGCCTGTTGTAGATGGTGCGAATGTAACTGCAAAAGTTCTCGACCACGGACGTGGCAAAAAGATTACGGTCTTCAAATATAAACCGAAAAAGAACTACAAGAAAAAGCAAGGTCATCGTCAACCATTCACAAAAGTACAAATCGAAGGCATTAACGCCTAATGATTCGAATTACGGTAGAGCGGGATCGTGACGGTTCGGTTTCTCGTGTCACGGTCAAGGGTCATGCCAACTACGGTGAACATGGACGAGACCTAGTCTGCGCTGCTGTCTCTGGTATTACGATTGGCATGGCAAATGCGATCGAACAGCTAACAGACACTACTCTTCATCAGCCGGATGATGGAGAGGGAAAAGTGGATTTGCGTATTCCAGAGGATGTAGAGGAGACAACACATCAGAAACTGACGTTGCTGCTCGAAGCGACGTTTCTCGCTTTAAAGAACGTAGCGGATGAGTATCCTGCTTACGTAAGTTTAACTTAACTTAGAAAGAGGTGGAAACTATGCTAAAACTAAACCTGCAGTGCTTCGCTTCTAAAAAAGGAGTAGGTTCGACAAAAAACGGTCGTGACAGTATCTCCAAACGCCTCGGCGTGAAACGTGGAGACGGCCAATTCGTTCTTGCTGGTAACATCTTGGTTCGCCAACGTGGAACCAAAATCTACCCAGGTGAAGGCGTACGTCGTGGTGGCGATGATACCCTTTTTGCAGTAGTAGATGGTGTTGTTCGCTTTGAGCGTCTCGGTCGCGATCGCAAAAAAGTGTGCGTATATCCAAAAGCTCAACAAGAAATTGCAGTTGCACAAGCGTAACTATGAACACATGGCGACTTTCTTCCGATGGAAGAGGTCGCCTTTTTCTTTTCCTTGTAAGAACACTCCCCTATAATGAGAGAAGGTACAAAATTTTCCGTCTAAGGGGATTCGATTCGTGCAAATGGATTGGAAACGATATACAGTGATTGTTCCTATCTTGGTACTTGTGATAGGTTGGATTTATCAACCGTGGGGAATCAAAGGAAACTATCTCTTTGGGATCTTTACGATCGGGATGATCATTGCGACGATCTCGTATAGTAAGAATCAAGTTGCAAATGAATGGAAACAAAAACAAGCGAAAATGATTCAAGATTTGGCTGCTCAAAAGCGGCATGACTGGATGAATCATGTACAAGTTCTCTTAGGGTATACTGCGATGAAGCGACCAGATCGAGTGCAGCATTATTTGGAGAGATTGGTGGAAGAAGCACATCAGGAGAGAAGATGGACTGAATTTACACTGTCGGAGCTTGTCTCTTTTTTAATCTTGATACCGTATACATATAAACGTTGGAAATGGAATTTACTCGCAGTGGGGGAACTGAAGATGGTGTCCAAACCAGTTCAACAGCAAGTTCTCCGTTCACTTCCTGTTATCATTGAAACGGTTCAAGAAATGGGTGCAAATCATCATGATTGGGAAACAATAGAATTAGGTTTTGTCCAAGAAGAATCGAAAATGATTATTACATTGGAAGTTTTAAATGCTGAGGGAGAGCCGATTCATCTCTTTCCAGATGAGTCTAGCTGGAAAGATTTTTCCACGCAAAATCGGAATCTAGTCGATCATATGGAGCCGTTTGATGAGCGTCATGGACTTCATATGGAATGGGATGAACTCCGAAAATCTTGAACAGACTCGCTTCCTAGATCAAGATTTTCTCTGTTGGTGTTACTATGGAAATCTTGGTCAAATATGCTGTCGTTTTACAATTTTCTAGGGGCAACCCGTACTTAAAGGTGTGAAAATAGATGTTTGTTGATAAAGTAAAAGTGTTTGTTAAAGGAGGAGACGGCGGTAACGGCATGGTCGCATTCCGACGCGAAAAGTACGTTCCAAACGGTGGTCCTGCCGGTGGAGACGGTGGTCGTGGTGGAAATGTGATCTTTGTAGTAGAGGAAGGACTCCGTACGTTGATGGATTTCCGCTACCAAAAACATTTTAAAGCACAACGTGGGGAACATGGACGCTCCAAAGCACAACATGGTGCAGGAGCAGATGATATGATCATTAAGGTTCCACCGGGTACTACAGTGCGTGATGCCGAAACAGGAGAATTTATCGCTGATCTTACAGAACAAGGACAACAAGGAATCATCGTAAAAGGTGGTCGTGGTGGACGTGGAAATATGCGGTTTGCCAACCCAGTCAATCCAGCTCCACAAATTGCGGAAAACGGTGAACCTGGTGAAGAACGCTGGGTGACTTTAGAGCTGAAGTTGCTAGCAGATGTGGGCTTGGTAGGCTATCCATCTGTTGGGAAATCAACGTTCCTTTCTGTGGTTTCTGCTGCAAAACCTAAAATTGCAGCTTATCATTTTACTACTTTGGTACCTAATTTGGGAGTAGTTCGAGTAGATGATGGTCGTAGCTTCGTGTTAGCCGATCTGCCGGGATTAATTGAAGGAGCACATGAAGGGGTTGGCTTAGGACATCAATTTCTCCGACATGTGGAACGAACCAAAGTAATTATTCATGTAATCGATATGGCAGGCTCGGAAGGTCGCGATCCTTACCAAGATTATCTGCAAATCAACGAAGAGCTAAGACGATATCGTCCCGATCTAGAACATCGCCCACAAGTGATCGCAGCTAATAAGATGGATCTGCCAGAAGCGGAGGAGAATCTGGAAATCTTCCGTGAGGAACTTGGAGATAACGTTATGATCTTCCCGATTTCGGCTGTAACCAGACAAGGTCTTCAGGGACTTTTATACCATGTTCTTGATTTGTTGGAACAGGTAGAGAAAGAGGAAGCAGAACAGCGCTCCGAATTGATCGCAGAAGAGACAGCAGATGAGGATCGTAAAGTTTATCGAGCCAAACGAGAAGAAGAGGAAGTACCGTTTACCATTCGTCGGGAAAATGAGGTCTTTATTGTAGAAGGTGCTCGTATCGAGAAACTGATCCAGATGACGAACTTTCAGTACCAGGATAGCATTATGCGTTTTGCGGATACGATCAAAAAGATGGGTCTAGAACGAGCACTCCGTGAAAAAGGTGCCGATGAAGGAGATACGGTACGAATCGGGGAGATGGAATTTGATTTCACCGAGAATATGTATGGCGATGAAGACTAAAGCGAAAGCCGCTTCCTAGATAGGAGGCGGCTTTGTTTGTTGGATTTCCAATGCTTATAATTCTATGTTTTCTTGTAATTGACTGGCAATATGCGGGACTTGAGGTGCCATGATCAAAAATAGCTCCTCACAGCTGATGGAGAGCGCTGTTTGTGGAATGTTGATTTGTGCTGGTACCATATTTTGATTCATGCGAGAAAGGCTCTTTTTCCATCCTTGTGTTCGCTTTGTAGCGAAATCAGGATCTTTTGTCTCGATACCTAAAAATTTCTGCCCCATGTATTCATATACATACATATCTTGGATCTCGTTCCATTCAATTTTTCCAATACTTACATAAGAGGTATTTTCATACAAGTAGTCTTTTTCTACTATTAGAGCAGGTTTTTTGTTAAATAATCGAGAGGCTAGGAAAGCAAAACACATACCAAAAAAAGCTATCGAAATGATACCGACTATTTTGTAAAGGATGCCTTCCGTAAAAAGAAGAAAAAAACCGACTACAACGAAAATAAGAGAGAAGAATAAAAGTTTTCCTAATGATTTTTTGCTTGGATAAATGATATAAGGGAGATTTTCATTTGGCATGGACAGGTTGTCCACTCCTTTCGTATGTATAAGAATGATAAAAACTCTTAAGAACAGTATATCGAACCACGATGTTCTTTTCTTTTGGAAATGATTACCGTTAGTAGATCTTGATGGTTCCAAAGAAAAAGAGAGAGCTCCTAAAATGTTAGTAGGAGCTCTCTCTTTTTATGAGAGTAGACGGTCTTTTTGGATTAGTAAAAGAAGGTTCTCACAACCTTCTTTTACTAATTGATATGTCTCCTCGAAATCCCCAGTAAAGTATGGGTCAGGCACTTCTTGATACGAACTGTCAGCCAATAGGTCTACAAATCGCATCAATTTGGGGTGATCAGATCCAACTAGTTGGCGGAGATTTCGAATATTGCTGTTGTCCATGCCGATCACATAATCAAATTCGTCAAAGTCTTGAATGGTTACTTGACGAGCTAGAAGTCCTTTATACGGTATACCTACTTCAGTTAACTTTTGCTGGGTTCCATGATGAGGCGGTTTGCCAATATGATAATCTCCAGTCCCCGCTGAATCTGCTTCGATTTGCTCTGTCAAACCGGCTTTTTCTACCTCATGTCGAAAGACTGCTTCCGCCATTGGGGAACGGCATATGTTTCCTAGGCAGACAAAAAGTACTTTTATCATTTAAAACTCCCCTTATCATGTTGAACTTATCTTGGTTTACTTGGAACGTTGAAAAAATGAATCTACTGCTTTTCGATGAGTCTCACTCTCCCATAACCTAGAGCAGACATCTGCTTCGATCGGATAAAGTTGGGACAAAGGGATACCATTTGCTATCTGTTGTCCCAATTGTTTATATAGCTGAATAAGAGGCTGTGGTGATCTTGCTAGACGTTTTGCAAATGAAAGGACATTTTTATTAAAATTTTCATTTGGTAATAGTTGATCTACCAATCCTAAGTCATAAGCCTGTTTGCTTGATATTTTCTCACCTGTTAATAAGAGAGGTATTGCTTTAGATGCGCCTACTTTTTGAATTAATCTACTTCCTCCACCCCAAGCAGTCGAGATTCCCAGTCTAGATTGGATATAGCGGAAACTAGCGCTTTCCGATGCGATACATATATCACAACTGGTTACCAGTTCACATCCCCCGCCAATCGTAACACCCTCCACAGCGGCAATTGTGAGCTTATTCAAAGATGCGATTTTTTCCATCAATTCGCCTATGCTTAGAAGATAAGGGTAGACTTCTTCTCTATTTTCTACTAAATGTTCCGTCATATCCCCGCCTGCGATGAACGCCTCGTCATCCCCCTTAAATAGGAGGATCGAAATTTCCGAATCTTGGTTAAAATTTTCGATAGTTTCTTCTAATTCCATGAACATTTCCTTATTGAAAGCGTTTAGTTGTTCAGGTCGATGAAATTGGATAATCCCGATGTTCTTTTGTTTTTGAACCTGTAAAGTATTCATCTAAAGCACCTTTCTGTGGTTATTATATATTTTCATAATACCAAATAATTTGTTCCATCTATTATTGTTAAATTTTAATGATAGAAAGCCAGTTTATAAAAGTACATGAATTTACAATATAAAATTGATTTTGATTTTGGTATCTAATAAAATATTACTTGCCTCTAAATAGTAGTTTCCCGATATATTTAATATATATAAGGAGAGGAAATAGATATGAGCACCTTATTAAAGGGAACTCACAAGTTTCCGAATGGTTTATCTAATTTAGAGAATGTGCATGATTGGTATCGACAAATGCGTACAGAGACGCCTATCTCGTTCGATGAAAGTAGACAATGCTGGGATGTGTTTCGTTTTCACGATATAAAAAAAGTTTTAGCTGATCCAGATGCATTTTCTTCGAGAACATCTAGTCCGAGGGGAGATAGTATTTTAAGTATGGACAACCCGGAGCATGATACGTATCGTGGGTTGTTTGGTAATACATTTAGACCAAAAGAGTTGAAATCACTTTCCCATATTATCAAAAATAATGTCATAAGTTTATTAGATACATACCAAGATACAAAGGAATTCGATATAGTCAATCATTTAGGATTTCCACTGGCTATCAAAATGGTGGGTAATATCCTTGGATTACCAGATGAAGATTCAGAAAAACTTCAAACCTGGTCCAAGCAAACATTGCAAAGATCAGTTGGAGACACTGATGAAGATGCGAAACAAACTATGAAACAAATTATTAATACTTGGCGTGAAATGGATCAGTATTTCCATCCATTTCTAGAAGAAAAAAGAGCCAACCCTCAAAATGACATGATGTCTATGCTTGTATCGGCAACAGTTGAAGATAAGCCTGTACCTCTAAAACTACTATACGGATTATGTAGAACTATTATTATAGCAGGAAGTGAGACTACAGCAAATCTAATAGGAAATTCGATTGTTACATTGTTGGAACGTCCAGAACTTTGGGAAGAAGTGAGACAAAATACAGATTTAATTCCCAAAGTGGTAGAAGAAGTGCTACGTTATCGATCACCTATTCAATGTATAAACCGCATAGCAACAAAAGACGTAGAATTTGAAGGACACTTAATTAAAGAAGGGCAAGAGGTTGTAGTTTGGTTGGGATCTGCGAATCATGATGAAGAGGTGTTTTCAGAGCCAGATCAGTTTCGATTGGATCGAGGTCCAAACCCACACTTGGGACTAGGACATGGGATACATTATTGTCTTGGTTCAGGACTTGCTAGAATGGAAGCACAGGCCGCTTTAATCGAATTAATGACTCGATACCCAAGATTACAATTAACACAGCCATTAGAGCGGATTCCAAATTTTATCGTTTACGGTTATCTAGAAGTGAAGGTCTCTAAATAAGAAAAACACCGACATCGAGATGTCGGTGTAATTTTAATATTAAAAAGTATGTTTGTAGTGTACATACTCTTGACCCATATAAACTTTGCACACTTTCCCTGCATATTGTAAAAATACACCTGCTGCTTGTGCTCCTTCAGGGGATGCTAACATGTTTTCCAACGCTTCCGCATTAGGAAAGTATAGATCCGCCTGAAAAAAGAAATCATCAGGATCAACCTCTTCACCAGTGAGAGGAGATGGATTTAGTCTAGTTGTTTCTATTTTTATAATACCAGGCACATTTAACAGTACTGGCAAAACTTCTTGATAATATGTTTCCAAAAATGCTTCTTGGTCTTCGACATTATGGAACATTCCCATAATTTTTACCATAATACCCCTCATTTCTGTAAAAAAAATATATGATTCTAACTAATTTAAACATATAGACCAATTATTCTCAATCATTTTAACCGATTATTCTTATAAAGTATATATTTTTAATAATATACATTTAACAATCCTTTGAGACTGTTTCATTAAATAATTAATCATACAATAAAAAGTTTTATTGACAGAAAAAAACACTAGCAATATCATAGAACAAATTACGAAAGCATGTAATAGAGAAGAGGAGGAGATTTACATGACAACAGAACCAATTATTTTTTTGAATGGAAAATTTTTACCTAAATCTCAAGCACTCGTCTCTGTATACGACCATGGTTATCTATATGGTGACGGAATCTTTGAAGGAATTCGCGCTTATAATGGGAATGTATTTCGACTAAAAGAGCACATTGTACGCCTATATGAATCTGCCAAGTCCATTTTACTCACCATTCCTTATACGATGGAAGAGATGGAAGAATACGTTTGCGAGACGATCCGACAAAATAATCTTCGAGATTGTTATATTCGATTGGTTGTCTCTCGTGGGGATGGTCCGATGGGGATTGATCCATTTGAATGTCCACAATCTAATGTAGTCATTATTGTAGAACAGATCAAAATGTTCCCCCAAGAGATGTATGACAATGGTATGCCAATCGTTACGGTACCTACACGTCGGAACAAAACGGACGCCCTAAATCCAAAGATTAAGTCACTCAATTATTTGAATAATGTACTCATTCGGATTGAAGCAAGACGTGCCGGTGTACATGAGGCATTGACGCTTAATTCGGAAGGATATGTTGCCGAAGGGTCTGGTGACAATGTCTTTGTGGTTAAAAAAGGAGTTCTCTATACTCCACCTGGTTATTTGGGGATATTAGAAGGAATCACTCGTCAAGCGATTTTAGATATTGCCGCTAAGTTAGGGATTCCAGTACAAGAAATACCATTCACCCGTCACGATGTCTATGTAGCAGATGAAGTCTTTTTGACAGGGACTGCTGCTGAGGTGATCGCTGTGACAGAAGTAGATGGTAGAGTAATCGGTGAAGGGAAACCTGGAGAGATGACCAACCTACTAGTAGAGGAATTCCGCAAGCTAGTAGAATTGGATGGAACCAAAGTTTATACAGCTGAAAGCGAAATTGCAGGGTAATAGATTAACAAAAAGGCACTCCCATAGAATTGATGGGAAGTGCTTTTTCAGTTCCTTTGTAATAGATTCCTTCTGGTGGAGTAGTGGAATAAATCTAACATCCCTTGACCCAGATGCCATTCTTCATACAGGAGACCTAATTCTGTTAATCGATTGGTTAAATGGTCGGTCCATTCATTGTTTTCATGGATGATATAAATTTTAGACATCTTATGCATCTGCTTTTTTATGTGTCTGTCTATGTGAAAAAAGCTAAGCATTCCAATAATGGGAGCTAGGCTTTCTGGTTATTCCGCTTAACATTTTTCTGCTAATTGTTTTTCTTTCCACATGACGGTAATACCAAAGCCAATGACCATAATGATACCAGCGAAAAGATAAGGATAATGGATGTTTACGTCAAATAATATTCCACCGATCGCTGGTCCGATGATATTCCCTAAGCTCGTATAGGTAGAGTTCATTCCAGCAACAAATCCTTGCTCATTCCCAGCAGCTTTTGATAAAAATGTCGTCAGTGCCGGGCGAAGTAAGTCAAATGCGAGGAAGATGAAGCAAGTTACCACCAACACTGCCCAAAAGCTAGAGATTACGGTAGACACCACTGCCATTAATGCCCCTGTAATTAAACATAATTGGATCAGTTTCTTTTCACCGAGTATATCTACCATTTTTCCAAACATAAATACTTGCACAACAATGCCAAAGATGGAGCTTATGACAATAATCGCTGCAATGTCTTGCGGCGTAAAGCCGAATTTATGATCTGAAAATAAACTAAAAATAGTTTCATATGCTGATAAACCAAAAGCGAGCACAAATACAATAATAAAGGCAACGAAGTATAGCGGATTAAGTGACTTTTTTAAATCGCTTATAAAGTTTGTTTGCTGTTTATTAGCAGAAATTTCTGCGAGCTGGTCCTTTGTTAGTGGCTCTCTTAAAATAAAGATGGAGGAAAGGCATGCTAAAAAGGCGGCAGCTGCCGCAGCGAAAAAGGGCGTGCGTACACCATATTCGGCAATAAAGCCACCGATGCCAGGTCCTATAATAAAGCCAAGGCTAATGGCAGCAGAAAAATAGCCCATCGCTTTTGGTCGTTCCTGAATGGATGTAATATCAGCAACATATGCAATAACTCCTGGCATAATAAAAGCTGCACTAATTCCTCCTAGAATCCTAGATATATAAAGCACTGATACATTCGTACCCAAACCAAAGATCAGTTCTGAAACACCAAAAAGAAATAATCCGATTATGATGATTTTCTTTCTCCCGTATCGATCAACCCAACGTCCTGCAAGTGGTGATATAAGTAGTTGTGTTACCGCAAATGCCGCAACAAGATAGCCCATCGTTTTTCCTGACAAATGCATGATATTCATAAAAGACGGCATAACGGGGATGATGAGACCAATTCCTAAAAATGCAATGAATATATTGCTTAGAAGAATAAGTAATACCGCTTTTTGTTCTTTTATTGTTTTCTTCATGATCAACACCACTTTCTGTCACAATCAATGAGGTGAAATACCTCTCCAAAACACTGCCCAAGAGGCTTCTACTTTATCATTTAGCCGTTTCTCATCATTACCGTATACAAGCTCTAGCATAATGGAATCGACTACTCCTAAGAAGGCGAGGGTCGGCGTTTTTACTACATCACCGACTATTTCTTTCGTACCGATCCAATCCTGAAATTTTCGTTCCAGGATCACTTGCACCTGCTCCTCGAGATCAATTACTTCCTTTTCTATTGTTTTTGCAAGATGAGCTGGCGGAAAAAAAGACATACGTAGCCAAAACTTTAACTGCTCATTTTTTTGAAAAAGATCGATTATCAATTGTAGAAACCCGTATAAATCTTTTTCGGGATTTTGTGAATCGATTTTACGGAAATATTGAAGTTTGGAAGATAGCTCCGTTTCTTTCGCATCGCATAAAACTTGCAGGAAAAGATCATCTTTTCCTTTGAAGTGAGCATAGATGGACTGCTTTTTCATGCCGACTTCTTCTGCTATTTGAGAGAGGGACGCTCCTTCATAACCATGAATAGTGAAATACTTTAGAGCTGCCTCCTTAATCTCAGTGCTTTTCAATAACATCACCTCGAATTTAACGAACGTTCGTCAGTTATGTTAGCAGATTAAGTAAAGATAAGCAAATGGGAATTATATTTAGATTCAATTTAGTGATAGAGGGAACTTCGTTTTGACCATATTGTGATTCCTAATTATCTATAATTTCTGAAAAATATTATATCGGATATCGTATAATGAGTGCATAGCAAGAGAAGCACTCCAACTTTAGCAATCATCACACTATCACTCCGTAAGTGAGGAGGTGCGATGATGGAAAAATTCCGTGCTTTTGGCGAAGTTGTTCGCTCTTGCCGTCTTGATTCAAGTTGTGAAGGTACAGCCATAGAAACAGAAGAGGGAGTAATCTATTGTTCAACATGTGGACGAGAGGACTTCTCCAACATGAAGGAGAAGTAAGTGGGAGGGGGGTATTCCCTTCCCGCTTTTTCTGTATAATATATCCAATTGATGGTAAAGGAGTTTCAAAATCAAATGAAGCCTATGATGCCCTATGAAAGTTTCTTACAAGGAATCAAACCCGCTTGCTTTGAAGTGATAACTTGGTTAAAACCAGAAGTATTAGGTCAACTTGAGAAGTACCCCTATCATTACAGAAACGAAAATGAAGCTATCTTTTTTCAAAATGAAGCGATGAAATACACTTTCATACAGGAAACAGAAGGGCTATCAATCAAGAATCCACTGTATCAGAAAATTCTGGGCAATACACTTGGGTTTCCACCAAAGGCAGTAGATTTTTATTCTCACTATTACGGTTGGCAATTGACAGACCGTGAAGAAGCTGAACGGTATTTTTTCACACACAAAGTTGGATTTCGACACATGGGGGTCATGTGTGAGGGACATATTGAGGACATAGAAGAGAATGCTAAGTGGTTATGGGCGCGATACCCATCGGATATTCCTTTGGTTATTAAAGCAATCCAAAAACCAGATAATGACTTACTTACATTCCCAGTAGATAATGGGGATTTCTCTGGATTGCAAGAAGCAAAACAAAAGGTACAAGCTGTTTTGGATCACAATAAACAGGTGATGGCTCCGGTACTTACATAAATTGTGTTGACTAGCTGATACTCAAAGATGGAGTATCTTTTTTGTTTTTAGATAATAGGGAAAGATGCTAAATGTATTTTATTAAGCTGTTTTTTGGAAATAGACAAGCAAAAACCCAAGGGTTTCCTTGGGTTTTGATCATGTTTTCTATGGATTAGGTGGATCTGTTTCATACATACCGAGGTTTAATGTAGTCATAGGGATAACCTCCTTTTGACCACATGATAACAGAATAGAAGAGAGGGAATCAATAATTTTCTGATACTTGGGAGTGTTCCTTTTTGTGCCAAACTTTAAATAATTGAGGGATGCCTGAAGTTGTAGTTTATAGAATTGATGTTTGCTACTAACTTCTATTGCCTCATCATAATAATCTATTGCTTTTTTCTCATCACCCTTACTATGGAAGATGTCGCCAAGTTCTAAACAGATTTCGCAATATGAAAACATATCATCGACTTTGGAACATAATTGTTTTGCCTCTTGATAGGATCGGAGGGAATCCTCCATTTTGTTTACCTGAAAGTATAGTTCACCTAGCTTCCTATAGGGCAGTATTACTAAATCATCCCGAACCTCATCTTTTAAATAAAGAGCTTCGTTAAACCATCCTTCCGCTTTCAACCACTGCTTTAGATGCAAATAGCTCGTGCCTAGTGTGCAAAATAACTCAAACGACTTGTCAGGTTTGGTCTCAATTCTGGCTAATTCGAGACCGTGGAGCAATTGTTTGATTGCATCTTGGTATTGTCCTAGGTCATTTAATAATTCTGCTTCCAAGTTGATTAAACTCAAGGAGACAGAAGTGAACTCGATCTGGGCTCGTTGGTCTTTTAGATCGTCCAAGCATTTGTATGCTTCCATGGTTTTGCCTTGTTTTCGCAAATAGATAATTCTCGAAGTCAGGAGATGGTAGTAGATATAGCTTCTTTTTCCATTGTGGTCAAACTTGGTAATTCCAGTCTCTATCAATTCAAGGGCTTGTTCTACCTTGTTTTGATAATAAGCAGCTCGACTTAATTCGTAGTAGCACAAAGATAATAGATTATCTGCTTTATACTTATCATTATTTTTTGCTATATCTATCGCTTTGAGGAAAAAACTAATTGCTTTTTCCCATAATCTTTTAAGAACACAAGCCCTACCTTTAAAAGTACAGACCCATGGGTGATTGTCATCAAGTAGCTGTAATCGCTTCCATGCCTGATCGGGCTTAGTATTTAATACTTGTTCAATCATCAGTAGTTCGGTCTCTAGGTCTATTTCCACTAGATCATTGACTTTTTTTTCTAATGTAATGAAGTTCTCATAATTAAGATTTAACTTCCCTAACAAGTGTTTTAGCTTTTTCGGACTCGCTTTACATAATCCACGTTCTAGATTGCTGATCGTGCCAGTGGAGATATTGTCATCAGACAGGCTTTCTTGGGACATATTTTGTTCCAGTCTAGCTTTTTTCAGGACTTCTCCCATCTCTTTGGTGATGTAGTGGTACATAGGGCGCTCCTCTCAAAAAATTTTGGGAACTTCCATCGCCAATTTGACTGTCTTCACTTTAAAGAAACACATCGGAATAATTAGTAGCGGAGCTTTCAGTGTGGTTGGATCAACTCTTCTATTTTCATTGAACCATATTCAAAATGGAGGAAGAAGAGTTCATTTCCCCACTTTTTGGTCAATTCTAAATCATGTGACATAATAAGTCTACCAACATTTCAGCAAGGAAAGAGACGGCAGAAGAAACAGGAAAGCCTCTTTTTTCTTGTTTTATTAAAAATATGAGTAGTGAGCAAGTGGTAGTGTGAAATTCAGATGAAAGGGGTCATCAAGATGGTAGAGATGACGCTAAAAGGATCGCATGAAGAAGTAATTCAAGTGATGAACTGGGTACACAGCGTGGCAACGGTGGAATCGATCTCTTCGCAAGAAAAGAGCACGGAGACCAAGTGTCGGATCAAACTAAATCAATTTCATCAGTCACCTAGATATTTAGTGGACATGAAAACAACCAATGGCTCCCAAATCCAGATTGACTTGTCTCAATGTGAAATGATGAGAGTGGGCAACAAGATTGTGTTGCGGGGGCGGAACTACGATATTTTTGCTTAGGAACAGCGGGGAGTAGCTGATGTCAAGCGGCGGGGATTCATTAATTCTCTCTTTCGGATAGGAGGGATGAAGATGAGAGAGCTACCTAAATGCCGACTTTATGAGTTGTACGTAGAAGAATTCTATACCTATCAAGATTTAGCTAGGTATTTTAAATGTTCAACTGAAACGATTCGACTGAATATAGAAAGACATTCTATCCCCAAACGCGCTAGGGGACAAAGTCTTTTAACAAAATGCAAGTTAAGCGAGCGGGATCTGACCCAACTTCTTCCCAAGCTATACTGGGAAGACAAGTTATCCATTTTTCAGATCGCAGAAGAGTTCAAGTGAATCAGAACACTGTTTGGTCTTATTTTGTCCGCTATAGCATTAAAAGGAGACCGCCGAAAAGATAAATTATTTGAGAGGTTTTAAATTCCTCGGCAAGAATATTAGATAATGAAAGGAGACGATAATGTAAATGTCTTCATCTAAAAACAATTATGATGTTTTTGCAGAAGTGTATAGACGAAATTGGGCTGGATTTTCGACAAGAGTGATGCCTTTGTTAGAAAATCAAATCCTTTCCAAACTAGAACCTGAAAGTCGTATTGTGGATTTATGTTGTGGTACGGGAGAGATGGTAAAAGAGCTGACAAAAAGAGGGTATCAAGTTATCGGTATTGATAACTCCAGTGAAATGATTCGGATCGCGCAGGAAAATGAACCAAAAGGAGGATTTTATGTAAGAAACGCTCGAAATTTTTCGAGACAAGATATTGTGGCTGAAGCTGTTATTTCTCATTTTGATAGCTTGAATCACATCTTAGAGCTATGGGAATTAAATGAGGTATTTGAGAATGTTTATTCTACTCTTCAAACGGGTGGTTATTTTTTCTTTGATATGAACACTGAAGAGGCTCACCAGAGATGGAATAGCACTTTTCATATTTCCGATGAAGAGTATGTTTGTATCAACAAGGGAACTTATCTTTCAGAAGAACGCCTTGCTGTAAATGACTTAACTATTTTTAAGAAAGAAGAAGGAGATCTGTGGCATCGAGCGGATTGTCAGCTTTTACAACGAAACTACCTCCCAGAACAAATTATCTCGTTACTTAAAGGTGTTGGCTTTGGTGAAGTAGAGGAAGTAGATTCGAGTAATTATGGCTTTAAGCCTGAATCGGGCAGGGTTTTTTTTAAAGCCAAAAAAATTTAGCAGAAATATTGTAATAGTTTGGAAATGAAACCTCCCTTATTTATACAATTGTCTTATAAACCTAAAGGGGGGTTTTTCCATGTCAAGTTTTGCAAGAGAACAGTATGAATTGGTGAAGACGAAGCTTATCAATCTGTCTGAGGTTATCATTCAAGTTGGTAGGTGGGATTATGACTCGCCTTTTTGTCTCTTCTGGCACAATGTTCAGAAGAGGTTTTTCTGAAAATAAAACAATCTACTAATTGATCATCTAGTAGATTGTTTTATTTGTATTTGTTCTTGTACGTACTTATAAGTGCTTCGACCTGTTTTTTGGATCTGGGGATGAGCTTTCATTAATTGATTCATTACCTGAGTAGGTTTTTGATTTACTTCTACTTCTGCTAACTGGATCAGTTTTTTTAATTCTAACTCTTGATGTTTTTGTAAGGTAAGTAGGATCTTGTCTTTGATCTCTTCCGTTAAGTTAGAATCAACGGAAGTTTTTTGATTACTAGAAGCTTTTTTCTCTGGATTAGAGGAAGAGTTTCTCTTCTTTTTGGGAGTGTTCTCTTTTTGGAACTGCTCTTTACCACTTTTGATCCCATTGAGCATGGTTAGAAGAAGTTCCTGCATTTTGGTTTCCACGATATCTTCAATATGATTTTCGATTTGGCTTAGACTTTTTGCTATTTCTTCTTGGAGAAGTTCGGTTGCTTTGGAATATACAGTTTCAGTTAGAATATCACGAATCGATTCTAGACTTTCTTTTGAAATGGTAGCAGCTACTTGTTCAATGGATTCTTTCTGACGCAAGGGTAAAGCTTTTGTACGGTTACTCAATGATGACACCCTTTTCATTCATCTTATATTTGGACTAGGAGTATGGGACGATATAAACTCGTGATTCGAAATGCTTGGAACCTATATTATATAATGGAGAAACTGGTAGCAGATTGAAGAATTAAGGTATAATATGACCGATATGGTCCCCATTGATCTAAAAAAGAGGATAAAGAATTAACATATTTTATATGAATCATGGTGTAGATTCATCGATGAGAGAGAGAGGAACAATATGGGCCGCAAGTGGAACAACATTAAAGAGAAAAAAGCATCAAAAGACGCAAATACAAGTAAAATTTATGCAAAATTTGGTCGTGAGATCTATGTAGCCGCAAAGCAAGGTGAACCCGACCCACAATCTAACAGTGCTTTGAAAGTGGTATTAGAGCGTGCGAAAACCTATAACGTTCCAAAAGCGATTATTGACCGTGCTTTGGAAAAAGCTAAGGGTGGAGCAGAAGAAAACTATGTCGAGCTACGTTATGAAGGCTTTGGACCAAATGGATCGATGGTAATTGTAGATACACTTACCAATAACGTAAATCGTACTGCAGCAGATGTTCGTTCGAAGTTCACGAAAAGTGGCGGAAACATGGGTGTAAACGGATCGGTTTCCTATATGTTTAATGCAACTGCCGTATTTGGTATTGAAGGAAAAACAGCAGATGAAGTGCTTGAGATACTTATGGAAGCAGATGTAGAAGTACGTGATATCTTAGATGAAGAAGAATCTGTGATTGTATATGCTGAACCAAATCAATATCATGTCGTACAAGAAGCATTAATGGATGCAGGTATTACCGAGTTTACAGTGGCAGAGCTAACCATGCTTCCACAAAACGAGATCACTCTATCTGGTGATGCACTCTCTCAATTTGAAAAAATGATTGATGCATTGGAAGATTTAGAGGATGTCCAGCAAGTATACCATAATGTAGATCATCTAGAATAATATAAAAAGCAGACCTTTCATCATCCAACTAAGGTCTGCTTTTTTTCCAGAACAAATTATCTCGTTACTTAAAGGTATTGGCTTCTGTAAAGTAGAGGAAGTAGATGCGAGTAATTATGGTTTTAAGCTTGAATCGGGCAGGGGTATTCTTTAAAGCAAAAAAATGTTTGGCAGAGATTTTAGTAAATCACACTACTGAATTAGTTATGAATTTCCAATACAAATACCCCTTATAGTAGACAGTATAATGATTTCTCTTTCCCGTCTTCTATAAGGGGATCATATCATTTCACTGCTTTTTCCACTCAATCTTCTATGACAGAGGTTTTTGGAGCGCTTTCATTATGGAGACGATCTACCGCAGTAATGGCATAAGTGTATTTCTGGCTTAGATCCGCTTCCTTATCTAGATAGGCTTGGAATTCCCCGGTCTTGCGCACCGTATCTACCATTTTGGTGGAATCATTTAGATCGATTGTTGCGCCTTGTGGAAAACGATATAGAACAAAATAAGTGGTGGTTGGATCGCTATCTCTCCAGTAAAGGTGCACACCATTGGACCATCTCAAAACAGCCCTTAATTCAGGAGCTACAGGTGCTTGATTATCAAGATGTGGCATTGCAGGTACCAACGATGGATAGCGATAGAGATCATTTGCTAACTTCTCTCGGATTCCCAATGGATTACGAATCGTAAAGTCTTTGGCACTAAAGAACATACTTCCTTTTACTTCTGGGTAGTTCATATTTAGCCGCAATTGATTTGGCAACTCTTCTGGATTGTTCCAAGCTTCGTTGTTTGCTGCAATTTTATAGGAGGCATGTCCAATATATAGTTGTACTTTGGTTCCTTTAACTTGCTCAGACCACCATGGAACGAGTTTATCATATGCTGCTACCTCCAAACCGATGTTCCAATAAATCTGCGGAGTAATATAATCTATCCACTCTTCTTTGACCCATTTACGAGAGTCCGCATAAATAGTGTAATAACTCTGTGAACCAGCAGTATCAGAACCAGAAGGATCGGTTGTTTTGTTTTTCCAGATGCCAAATGGACTAATGCCAAATTTGACATAAGGCTTGGTCGATTTGACTGCTTGAGCTACTTCCTGAACGAGTAGGTTGACATTGTTGCGGCGCCAATCTCCTTTATTTGTGAAACCACTTCCATATTGTGCGAACGTGTCAGCATCTGGGAAGTCTTGGCCACTTACCGGATAAGGATAGAAATAGTCATCAAAATGAATTGCATCTACATCATACTTGGCAGTTACTTCTTTTACTACATTCTGGATGTGTTGACGTACAGCCGGGATTCCTGGGTTAAAGTATAATTTCCCACCGTAGCTTTCTACCCACTCAGGATGTTGTTTTGCAGGATGGTTGTCCACTAATCCATTTAAATTAGTATCCATGCTAATTCGATATGGGTTTAGCCATGCATGAAATTCTAGGTTCCGTTTATGAGCCTCTTCGATCATAAATGCCAATGGGTCATAACCAGGATCTACTCCTTGGGTTCCAGATAAATATTTAGACCAAGGATAGATGTTCGATTTGTAGAAAGCGTCCGCAGTTGGACTGATCTGAACGATGACTGCGTTCATATTCATGAGTTTGGCAGTATCCAGATTGTGAAGGAATTCTTTTTGTTGTTCTTCTTTGGTCAAGCCTGTCTTGGAAGGCCAATCTATATTGACAACAGTAGCAATCCACATGGCTCTTAATTGTCGTTTTACCCAAGTAGGTTCAGCATCTTCCGCATTTACAGGTAGGATGATGGTACTTATGATCAAAAGCGCTACTAAGCACCACAGTGCAATGAAAGAGCCAAATCTTTTGGATTTAATGTAAATTGCTCTTCACCCCTTTCACCCTATTATTAAGAAAATTTGTATGAAATGCTTACGAATTTTCTTAATAATATTTTAATATAAAAAACAGAATAATATATCATAATTTTCTGATTTTTTGTCTCTTTCGCTCTACTTACCAAGGCTGTCCACACTGACTTAAAAAGATTATAAATATACAGAAGTGTTGATTAGCTAAATTTTTTACAGTGTTAGCCCGGAGCAAGACTTTTGCCTTCCATGTAGATTGTACTTTACGAAGAAGTAGGAAAGGCTGCTCCACTTATAAATATAAAAATCAGTTAAATAATTAAGATAAAAAATCTACTAATATAAATCCAACTTCCAATTGCTTCTGAATCTTAAAAAAAACCATCGTTTTTGAGACCGAATAACCTACTAAATATGTTTATCTCAATACTCTTTCCTTTTCTCCCTCAAATTCTTTTCCTAAGCTTTGAGTTTGTAGATTTTCTGGTGATTGTTTTGAAATTCAAATAAACAGCTATTAATATCAATCCTATTCCTACAAGATGAGATAAGGAGATTTCTTCACCTAATATGAGTATGGAAAGTATAGTACTGCTAATTGGTAAAACACCTGTTAATACTCCGGCCGTGCTTGCAGAAACTTTTGAGACTCCTTGGTACATAAGAATGAATGCAATAACCGTTACAACGATACCAAAATAGAATATGAGCCCCCACTCCGAAAAAGATACTTTTTCAAAATGAAACTGACTCCCCTCGTAGAGAGCAAACGGTAAAAATAAGATAGTCCCAAAAGCACTGACAATCGTCGAAATGGCAAGAGAACTCACTTGTTGTGCGACAAGTTTCCCTAATATAATAAATGATGCTTCACCAATAACAGCACCAAAAATAAGCAAATTCCCTAATAGATGCGAGGAACTAAGTGTAGCATTTGAAAATGTTTCGAAAACATTAATTGCTAATATCCCTAGAGTGGCTAGTATAATTCCTATCCCGATGTTTTTTGTTAATTTTTCCTTAAGTAGAAGAAAGGCAAGTCCCCCAGTAACAGCTGGAACTAAACTGATAATCACTCCACTTTCAATGGCTGTGGTTAATTTTAGTCCATATAACATGAATATATTAAATAAAAACACGCCAAATAATGCCTGAAAAAAAAGGATAAAAAAATCTTTTTTACGAATACGCGGGATCCCTTCAAATTTTATCAATAAAGGAACCAGAACCATGGTTGCGATAAGAAATCTTAGTTCAGATGCTATGAATACAGGAAAACTTTGTACTATTAACTTACCTGCTACGACTGAGCTTCCTACAATTACCATAGCCAACGTAATTTTTAAATTCGCAATAAAATATTTATTCAATTCCTAATCCTCCCCATCAAACTACTTGGTTAAACTGTAACATGCTAAAATGGTTTGTATTAGTACCACTTGATACAAACTTTAACGGTACCACTTCTGATGAAGGGAAATATATATGCTTTGGATACCTATAGATCGGTCATCGGATATATCTTTAATTCGACAGGTTTATCAACAAATACGGGAACGAATTTTAAATGGAGAGCTACAATTTGGAGAAAAGCTACCATCAACACGGGAGCTATCTTCTGAGTTGAAAGTGTCTAGAAATGTAATATTAGAAGCTTATGATCAATTACTGGCTGAAGGCTTTTTAGTTTCGCGGAGAGGATCAGGGACATTTGTTGCTGAAGGAACGTATTTAGAACAAAATAAAATGGCGACTACCCTTTATTCATTGAATTGGGGCGAAGATAAAAATAAATGTGATACTATCATCGATTTTCGTTCAGGCATACCAGCATTGGATTTATTTCCACGTAAGACATGGGCAAAGTTGTCTCATACCATATGGAATGAAACATCTCCTTCTATGTTTGGATACGATATTCCAGAAGGGCGTCTGGAATTAAGAGAGGTTTTATCACGTTATTTACTGAAAACAAGAGGGGTTTTTTGTCATCCAGAACAAATTGTGATTACTTCTGGTGCAGTTCAAGCATTAACACTTGTATCCAAGTTACTTTTGTCATCAGGTGATGAAGTGATAATGGAAGACCCTATCACGAATGATATTCAGACAATTTTTAAATCTTCAGGAGCATCCCTGTATCCTATACCAGTTGATAATAATGGGATAAATACATCTTTGCTACCCTTAAATAAAAATCCAAAGTTCATCTTTCTTACCCCTTCTCATCAGTTTCCTTTAGGTGGAACGTTACCCATTCAACGACGGATTCAATTAATTAATTACTCGAGAAAATTAGACTGTTATCTAGTTGAAGATGATTATGACAGTGAGTTTCGATATGAAGGTCCGCCTGTAAGTTCATTACAGGGCTTGGAGCCAGAGCGGGTATTATACATTGGATCGTTTAGTAAAATCTTATCACCAGCCCTTAGAATGGGGTATTTAATTCTTCCTCCAGCTCTTTTTGAAAAATGTCGTAGACTAAAATGGTTATCGGATCTACATACTCCTTCTTTAGATCAGCTTATCCTTGCTCAATTTATTGCCGAAGGTTATTTGGAACGGCATATTATGAAGATGAAGAAAATCTATAAAAAACGAAGGGACTTTCTTATCCATCAACTAGAATCAATATTCTCAAATAAAATCAATATTTTCGGTTATTCTACAGGATTACACCTGATTGTTGAATTTGACCGGTTTCCATTCACAAAAGAAGCATTTGAGGAAATCCAACGGCTTGGAGTAAAAGTATATCCTGTGGAAGACCACACCATCGAAAAAGGAAAGCATGATAACCGAATTATTTTAGGTTATGGACATTTAACAAAGGAAGAGATAAGAGAAGGTGTGAGTAGACTACATAGAGCAATATCTTGCATATAATCTCTTAAATAGAGCATGTTGCATAAATAACCCTCTTGACTAGTTTTTTCCCTTTTGTCACGCAACATTTGAGGAAAGGAAAGGAAGCAGACCCTGGGGATTGCTGGACAAGCCCTCAGGACAGGCAAGATAAACAACAGCGTCGTTATCTGTTTTTTTCACATTTGGATCATAAGTTTTCAACCAACCGGTGTCAATTCTATCGACTAACTATAATTTTGCAATAACCTCTAATAGATAAAAAGAAGCTAGATACTGTCTCTAGCTTCTTTTTATGTCTCTATTTTTCACCCTAATACATCACGTCGCTCAAAAGTGACAAACGAGATGATGAGAGCAACAATCGACCAAGTGGCAAGCACTCCTAAAGAGAATAACAGAGTAATACCCTCAATCATCGTAGGCTCACCAGATAAGAAGTTTGTCAGATCGAGATGGAGAAAGGCAACATATTTTAGTTGTGGCCAAGTAGGAGCCAGCTGTGTTAGCAGGGTGCCAGCAATAATGGCTGCTAGCATGACGCCCATACTGGAGGCAGTGTTGCGAACGAGTACAGAGACCATAAAGGAGAGGGTTCCAACTACGATACAAGAGAACCAAGCTAGCCCATATTGCATCAACACAAATTTCCATTGTGGGATCATATGGATATTGTTCGTAATCAACTGTTCTCCTTCTTGTGAAAATCCAGTTAAGACAGGTAATGTCCATCCTTTGTAGCCGAAAATAACGCCAGAGATTAGGTAGCTAAGAATGGCGGTCATCAAAAGCATGAGTGAGATACTAAATAGTAGAGAGATATATTTACTCGAAAGAATTTTCCACCTAGGAACAGGACGAGTCAAAAGTAGCTTAATGGTACCACTTGATTGTTCAGAAGAGACGAGATCAGCCGATAAAATAACGACGAGAAGTGGTAGGAAAAGTGATACTGCTTGCTCGACAAATTCTCTAGTAAAAGTAGGAGCACCTGGTTCTTGCGGATTGATGTTGTGGTCCAAATAATATTGTTGTAATTGAATATTAACTTTGGTAAATTGTTTCCATTCTTCTGGTATTCTACTAGAAGTAAGGCGATTCTGAGAATCAATAATTTGCTGTTGAAGGACGGCACGCCAATCAGAGGTACCAATTTGTTTAATTGCGGTTTCTGCGTTTCGATATTGACCATATGTGAAAATTGGGATCAGAACAACTAAAATAAGGAGCACTGTCCAGAATCTTTTTTTTCGAATCATCTTGAGCATTTCGTTATAGATGAGGTTAAACAAGTTGCGACCCTCCTGTCATAGAAAGGAAGACATCTTCCAATGTAGGCTGATAAGGACGAATTCCTGTGACTACTACACCAGACTCCAAAAGTGCTAGATTAGTAGAGTGGATTTGTTCTTGCGGCATATGGCAAGAGAGTTGGTCATCTGCAGTAATTTCTAAGTTCTCTACATAAGACAGTTCTTTTAAGATCGAGGCAGCTTTTTCTTTTGGAGTAACTCGCCATTCTACTCGTATTTGATCGGTAATTAATTGATCAAGGCTACCAGTCTGTACAACTGCACCTTCATGAATAATTGCAACTCGATCACACATCAATTGAACTTCGTGCAAGATATGGCTAGAGATAAAGACGCTAATTCCATCTTCTTTCGCTAGTTTACGGATAAAGGCACGTAGTTCACGAATTCCTGCTGGGTCCAAACCATTGGTGGGTTCATCCAAAATGAGAAGTTTGGGGTTCCCAAGAAGTGCTTGGGCGATCCCTAACCGTTGTCGCATACCAAGGGAGTAAGTTTTGACTAGATCATCGATTCGACCAGTTAGTTCTACTTGTTCTACAACTGAATCGATGCGTTCTGGTGGGATACGCTTGTCCATTCTGGCAAAGTGTTCTAGATTTTCGCGACCTGAAAGAAACGGATACAGCTCCGGATTTTCCACAATGCAGCCTACTTGGCTGATGGCTTCCAAGAAGTTTTGATGTAAATCAAATCCACCGATTTGAATGGAACCAGCTGTGGGACGGATGAGCCCTACCAGCATTCGGATCGTGGTCGTTTTTCCAGCACCATTTGGCCCAAGAAATCCATAGATCTCACCAGGTTGAACATCGAGTGTAATGTTTCGAACAATCTCACGGTCCCCGATCTTTTTGAAAAGTCCATTTACGGATAGTACGGGATGATTTTGGCTCATTTTTTTGGCTCCTCTCGTAAATCTTCGATTACTTGTAAGAGTCGGCTTGCCATTCGCTCATATCCTTTTTCATTTGGATGGAAATGATCGGTGTAGAGATAGCGATTTGGATCGAGTTGGAAGAGGTCGAAAGTAGGAATCACTACAACGTTGTCAAATTGAGACGAAACTTTCAGCATCTCCTCGTTCCATTCTGCTACCATAGTAGAGGTACGTTTTTCATCTTCTAAATCGCCGAATGGATTGTAGAGGCCAAATAAAAAAATAGGAGCAGTCTTGTTTTGTTCTCGCATTTTGGTCAAGATAGACTTGAGATTTTGACTATATTGTTTTCGGGCTTCGTCAGATGTAGCTTCGTCCACTTGTTCTAAGCGATTGCTACTACGGAATAGATCATTTCCACCAATGGTGAAGGAGATCCATTTGGCTTCTTGGAGGAAATTTTGGACTTGGGGTTGATCCAGCTGAGCTAGTAACTCACTTGAGATCGCTCCACTTACTGCTAAGTTGATAAGAGTTAAGGGTGTGGGGCTTTTTTCTTGTAATTTGGAATGGGTAATCCCAATATATCCCTCCCCTTTAGGGTCTCCGATGCCTCGAGTAAGAGAGTCACCGAAGGAAAGAAGTAATCCTCCTTGTGTTGTGGAGGGAGTCTGATTTTTCACTGATTGGGTTGGGACGGATAAGTTTCCTACAGGTTGTAAGATATCTTTAACAGCGTAGGCAAATCCTCCTACTAGTAAAAGGAATGATACAATCGAGAGGATTTGGACAAGATTCCATAAGGTGCGGCTTAATTTCATGCCAAAACTCTTCCTTTCTTTTTCATCTGGTAGCAAATAAACGAGTAGTAGCGCATAAACATACTTAGCAAACGTTTGTAGGCTCACACTAGGGGAAGTAACCTAGCACGGTACTACATATAGAAGAGGTGGCTATGTATGCGAATCCATATTGCGCGTTTTGGCGACACATTATCAGATTTGGCTATTCGGTATCAATTATCCGAAGAGAAAATCTTACATGCAAATCCCCATTTAGAAGATCCAGCAGATCTGACACCAGGTAGTAAGGTGCGAATTCCTACAGGTCGAGTAGTAGTGGAGAAAAAAACTCATGATGAGACAGAATCAAAACCAACAGAAGAAATAACGAACGAATCGATCGAAATCTTGCCAACTTATGTATTTCCGTTAGAGTTAGACTTAACGGAGTGGGTAGAAGGCGACTTTGAGACAGAGGGCAGGGAAGAAGAGGATGATTGGCAAGAAGAGAGTACCGATTATGAAATAGAATCTTACCAAGTTGAGTCTTCGTCTTCTTCCTCAGAAGAGGGACTATCTGCATATCCTTTTGTTCCCTATTATCCTGCAAACTTCGCCTATCCATCAGCTTATTCATTTGATCCTGATTATTGGGCACAAAGCGCTTTTTTTCCACCAGCAGAACCTTGTAATTGCTCGGAAGATTCACAAGTCTCCTATTACCCTGAATTTCAATCTTTCCAACCACCTATGACTTATTCGACTCCGGTGGATTTTCCAACAGAGGTTTTTAGGAGAGCAGATCTCTCTGCGGAATTTTAGAGATCCTAACTTTTATAATAACTTAATGCCAGAAAGGGGGGGCAGTAGGACATGCAGGAATTGTTACAACCTGATCCAGAATTGATGGAAAAAAGCCTCCAGCTAGAAGTGAAAAAGATAAGCCCATATCGTCGGAATTTCTTGGTATCTACCGACTCCGGTGATTGGATTGCGAAAAAGATCACGGATCTGGAACATACTAAATGGTGGCTTCGAGTAGATCGACAACTACGAATAAATGGATTTCAACAGATGTTGCGCCCTCATCCAGTGGGGAAAGAGTGGGTACTGACCCCATTTCTTCCCGGGAAGACTTGTTCCTATGCTTCGCTACCTGATGTGGTAGAAGCAATGCAGAGTCTTGCGGTCTTTCATCAAGCGGGAAGAGAACTAATGATTCCACCAATTCGAGAGTCTGCTTATTTGTTGGTTGATCGCCTATATGAACGGATTCAACAGTTTTACCGACTCCTCCAAAAAGCACCTACCATTCCGGGAGAGCTTGGACAACTCCTAGTGAGTGTAGGGCCAGAGTTTTACCATATTGGATGGCAAGCATGGAATCGCCTGCGTCAATTGCCGCTCAGTAAATTAGCGAGAAAACAGCGAGCAAAGCACTATCTTTGTCACCGTGATCTAGCAAGTCACAATTGGATGCGAGATCAGCAAGGACAAATTTGGCTAATTGATTTCGAAACAGCTAACTATGATGCTCAAATTGGGGATGTTTGGCAGCTAAGCTCTCGTGCGCTAACGACGAACCATTGGCAAGATGAATTTGTCGAAAAAACAGTGCGAGCTTATCAAAAGATCTCACCACTCACTGGTTTAGAAAAAGAGATATTAAGGAATTTATTTTACTTTCCTAATGAATTTTACCGTGAATCGATTGGACTTGCCAAAGGAAAACCAGGTTATCTTTATGAAACTTCTTTTCCTTATATTAAAAGCATTGCCGAACATCGCTATCAATGGCTGCAACGGGCAGGGGAAATCTTTGTTTAGACAATTTGTTATGGTAAGATGAGTGCAGATTAATAGGTAATACTCCTCTAATACCATGTTGTTTACAAAGAACCCTGCCTTAGGAGGCTTTCTAATGAGAGTAGGTTTAGCTCAAGTTCGTCCAATGTTAGGGAAATTAAATGAGAACATAGCAATGCACCAAGAGATGATCCAACGCGCAAAAGCGGAAAATGTGGATCTTCTCGTTTTTCCGGAGCTTAGTTTAACCGGATACCATTTACTTGATATTACATATGATGTGGCACGAAACGTAGAATCAGAAGAGATTCAACAACTAGTCCGGCTGGCAGAAGGAATCGACATCGCATTTGGCTTTGTAGAGAGTGGAGCAGATCATCGAATCTTTAACTCTGCTCTCTATGCTGCCGAAGGACAAGTTCAGCATGTCCATCGCAAAATTTATTTACCTACCTATGGAATGTTTGATGAGGCACGTTATTTTGGACAAGGAGATACGATTCGTTCCTTTTCCACTAGATTTGGACAAGTAGGAATGCTCATCTGTGAAGATATGTGGCACCCTTCCACAACGTACTTGCTGGCACAAGATGGAGCACAGATTCTCTTGGGTCTAGTCAACTCGCCAAGCCGTGGAGTTCATGCAACAGGTCTTGGAAACCAAGAATCGTGGCATGCCATTATTGAGAGTCAGTCACAATTTTATGGGATGGTAACTTGTTTCTCTCAACGGGTTGGGGTAGAGGATGGATTGATCTTCTCTGGTGGCTCGACTGTAGCGGATCCCTTTGGAGAAATTGCTCCAGCTGCTCCCATGTTTGAAGAGGCGTTACATATTATAGATGTAGATCTTGATCAAATTCGTCGAGCACGTTACCAGATGCCACTACTGCGTGACGAAAATCTGGATCTGACTGTACGCGAATTAAAACGGATCATTCGTCAGCGGACAGGAGGGAATGCATGATGAAATTTTGGGAAGAGCAACTACAACAGGCTCCTTATCTCGCTTTGAATGAAGAGTTATCTTCACAGATTCTGACTAAGTCATTACGAGAAGAGGTACAAAAAGCTGGTTTCCAAAATGTAGTCCTAGGGCTTTCTGGTGGGATCGACTCTGCCCTCTCCTTGTACCTAGCTGTTCGAGCTTTTGGACCGGAAAACGTATTGGCTGTTCGAATGCCATATAAATTGAGTAGCGCATCTAGTTTAGCAGATGCGGAGGAAGCGATTGAAGACACAGGTGTGCGTAGCCTTACGATAGACATCACGCCGCAGATCGATGCTTATTTTGAGACTGATCCAGAAGCGACACCGCTACGCCGTGGGAACAAAATGGCACGGGAGCGCATGACAATCCTGTATGATTTATCTGCTAAGAATAATGCTCTTGTAATCGGAACGAGTAATCGTACAGAGTTATTTCTCGGATATGGAACGCAATTTGGAGATGCAGCTTCTGCGGTCAATCCCATTGGTGATCTATACAAGACACAAGTACGTCAGTTGTCTGCTTATCTTGGCGTGCCCAATTCTATCATCGACAAACCACCGAGTGCAGATTTGTGGGAAGACCAGACAGATGAGGGAGAGTTGGGATTCTCTTACTTTGATGTAGATCGTTTACTTTATCACATGATTGACCTACAAATGAGAGAAGATCAGCTCGTACGAGAAGGTTTTCCTCGTGAGTTTGTGCAAGGTGTTCACAAACGGATTGTACGCAATCAGTATAAGCGGACGATGCCTGTCATCTTAAAGATAAGCAATCGGACGGTTGGGGTCGATTTCCGATATCCGCGTGATTGGGGATTGTAGAGTCAGTAGTGTCGATTTTTAAAGATTAGGAGCGGATTTTTAGCCTGAAATGCTTTTGTACCACTACAAAAATTTATATTAATTAAGAGCATGTCGCATAATGAGCCTAAAGCCAGAGGTTTTCCCCTTTTGAGATGCGACTATGAGCGGTAGGGAGCCGGAGCAGATCCCTCAGGACAGGCAGGACAAGCAGAAGCGGGAAAGCCGGCGGCGCGCCTATGTCTAACTTAGATTTATGCTACAAGCTAAATTAAGATATAGACTTTTTTAGAGGTGAAACCAAATGGCAGGTCATTCCAAATGGAAAAATATTCAGCATCGCAAAGGCAGACAAGATGCGATCAAAGGGAAGATGTTTGCTAAGTTAGCCAAAGAGATTTATGTGGCGGCAAAAGCAGGTGACCCAGATCCCGCCAATAATCAGCGCTTGCGCCTGGCGATCTCCAAAGCAAAACAAAACAATATGCCAAATGATAACATCGACCGTGCGATCAAAAAAGCTGCTGGTAGTGGTGCAGATGATCAATTTGAATCAATTACCTACGAAGGATATGGACCAGGTGGGATTGCCGTAATGGTGGAATGTCTCACCGACAATCGTAATCGTAGTGCTGCCGATGTGCGCCATATCTTTTCCAAACGTGGAGGGAATCTTGGGGAAAACGGCTGCGTCTCATACTTATTTGAACGAAAAGGTTATCTCTTAATAGATTCAGTGCTATCGGATGAAGCAGAAGAGGAACTTTTACTAGAAGCCCTAGAGATGGGCGCAGAAGATGTAGAATCGACAGAAAAAGGAATCGAGATCACCTCTTCACCAGAGGAATTTGAGGAGTTACGAGAAGGACTAGAGGCAAAAGGTTATACTTTTGCAGAGGCAGAGGTAACGCTTGTACCAGAGACGAAAATTATGATCGAAGGAGAGCAGTTACAAGCGATTTTTAACTTGATTGATGCACTCGAAGATCATGATGATGTACAAAATGTGTATACCAATTTTGATGCGACAGAAGAAGAGATTGCGAAAGTGATGGAATAACAGGAAAAAGCTCAATCTAATCAGGTTGGGCTTTTTTGTTGTAATGATTTCAACTGAAAAAAGAGAAATAGGAGGATGAGACTATCGCTCTTTCTATCTGGAAAAACAATGATTTTCGACTTCTTTTCCTCGGGTGAACTATTTCTCAACTTGGAACATCTTTCATTAGCTTCACCATTCCTTGGTTAATTCTAGAGCAGATTTGGTTCTGCTACCCAGACAGCAGTTGCCTTTGCAGTTGGTTTTATCTATTTGAGATAATAGAAAGACTATGCATCAAAAGCTCGTTTTGTATGACTACTTGTATGGATACGACAAGTCGCTTTAGTTTAGATCGGAGGTTATCTGTTATGAAACCACGAATCACAGTCCTTACATTAGGTGTAGATGATTTGGAAAGATCGTTGGAATTTTATCGTGATGGCTTAGGATTTTCAACAGAAGGCATAATTGGCAAAGAGTTTGAGCATGGGGCCGTTGCTTTTTTTGATTTACAATCAGGTCTAAGGCTTGCCATTTGGAATCGAAAAAGTATTGCTTATGATACAAAGATTCCTCAGACCCCATCAAGTCCTACTGAATTTACCATTGGTCATAATGTTGGGAGTAAAGCAGAAGTGGATGAGGTATTGCAACAGGTAAAAAAAGCAGGGGCTATCATCACAACTCCAGCACACGATACCTTTTGGGGTGGGTATTCTGGCTACTTCCAAGATCCAGATGGCCATTTGTGGGAGGTAGTCTGGAATCCACAATGGGGGATCGAGGAATAAAATGGATAGAATTTTTTTGTTTTAGGACCGACAAAATAAAAAGATTATCGCAAAGTAGATTGGTAAACAAAATAAGTGTAGAAAAGGACTTGAGCTTAAAAACGCTCAGGTCTTTTTTATTTACAGATTTTCTTCTAATTACCGCATTAAAGCAGTATAATATTTTTCAAATACTTGGAAAAATTGGAGAGAGGTGTGGATCGATTGGGAAAAAACATGGTGCAAGGGGAGCGAGAGTTGCTACGAGATGTGATGAAACAGTATCACTCGAAGATGAGTCCAAGTCTCGCCAAGTTGGCAAAAGAGTCCGAAGTAGTGATGAAACAGTTTGCTCCCAGTCATCTAGAGGCAGAACCGTTTGGAACAACTAAACCATTTGAAGAGGGCAAGAATAATCATGGGATCTACGGTCTAGAGAGGATTTATGAAGATCGGGCGGTGATCACTCCCTATTTTGAGTGTGCTGCTTATTGTCGCTATTGTTTTAAAAAGTCTCGTACGCTAGCCGGTGAGGCAAAACGCATGTCCGACTCTGATATCAAGCGGGCTGTTGAATTTATTCGCCATGACTCTCGAATCAAGACAGCACTCATCACAGGTGGCGACCCGTTTCTAGACATCGAGCTACTTCAAAAGGTGTTAGATCAGGTTTCCGAGATTGACCATATCCGCAATATCCGCGTAGGAACCCGCAATATCCTGTTCTCTCCAGAGATGGTAACAGATGAATTAGCTGATTTGTTAGCGAGTTACCAGCAAATTGATTATCAAAATCCACGAAACTCACGCAATATCAGTGTAGGTTTGTCGATCAATCATATCGATGAGCTAACACCAGCTGTGGTAGGTGCCTATCAAAAATTAATTCAGCGGGGCGTGGCGGTGCGAGGTCAAACAGTGCTGTTAAAAGGAATCAATGATTCGGTAACTGCTATCCGTGAACTGATGGAAGCCTTTTTGTGTACAGGGATCGTGCCCTATTATTTTTTACACTGTATGCCAGTAGTAGGAGCAAAACATTTCCGAACTACGGTACAGAAAGGGATCGATATCATCCGAGAGCTGTCGGCTCGCTCAGGTAGTTATGCTCCACACTATGTCTATGTCACACCTGCTGGGAAACATCGATTAGGTCCGGATGCGAAACTCACTTACCAAATGCTCGATGGAAAACGGTACATACGAGCAGTGACACCGTATCGTGCAGAAGATTTCCTGGCATTTTCCGATAGTAATTCTCTTCCTGAACTTCATGAAACCGATGAGAATGGATATATTGTTTCTCATTATTTAGATGGGGAGGAAGATTAAATAGAGGAAAAAGGTCGCTAATTGTTAGCGGCTTTTTTCCATAGGGAGGAAATTCGGGTGGGTTTGAGTGAAGCAGATGACCGTTCTTCTCGTCGACATCTCCATATTTTAGTAGCGAGTAAGACATTCTCAGACCTAGGAAGTGCGCTCGATATGGTTGCCATCAATTTATATGCTCTGATACTCACTAATAGTGAGCTTCAGATGGGCCTTTTTATGGTAATCCGGGTTGTAGGGGGATTTTTATTTGGATCCTATATCGGTTATTTAGCAGATCGCATGGACCGGAAAAAATTGATGATGATCGCGGATCTCGTTCGTGGGATCGTGTTAATTTTGTTGGTCATCAGTCCAATGACTTGGAAGATACCACTTCTGTATCTAGCCTCATTTTTACTGGGAATATGTAACCAAATGTTTTCCGTCTCGTTGCAAGCCAGTATTCCCATTATGGTAGGGAAAGCCCAAATTATCCGAGCTAATGTTTGGCTTACTACATGGCAGTCGATTGCGATGGTAGTAGGTACGATTGGAGCAGGTGTGGGAATAGGACTCTTTGGTTATGAGTTATTCTTTCTCATTGATGCTGGTACCTATCTTTTGTCAGCTACTGTCCTCTTTTTTCTCCCTATCCGTACTAGAGAAGACTTCTCCCAATCTTCCGATTCGTTATCTTCTGAGCATACATTTTATCAAGAAATGAGAGATCTTTTGCGTACTATTTGGAGCTTACCTATTCTTTTTGGAATGTTAATGCTCCGTTTCGCTGATTCATTTGGCTCCGCTTCACACAATGTTGGGATGCCGATCTACTCCCAAGTGCTAGATCCAACTAGACCTGGGTGGTATGTGGGATGGATTTGGGGAATCTGGGCAATAGGAAATCTAATAGGCTCTCAAGGGATCGCTAGATATCTTCGAAAATATCAAGATAGGAAGTTAGAACGTATCTTTGTCATTTCAACATTTGGAATGTCATTCTTTTTTATTCTTGTATTTGCACAGCCGATCATGCCGCTCCTCATCTTAGCCGCTCTGTTGGCAGGCGTTTCGGATGGGGTCTCCACTGTTTGTTTTCAATTACGGTTACAAAGTGAGCCAGACCACATACGCGGAAAATTGTTTGGGCTTGCCTCTACGTTACATCAAGTTGGATTTAGTGGTGGAATGTTACTCTGTTCTGCGTTGTTTGCGTTCTTTACCCCTTTTATGGTAGTGCTTTTGTTACATGGAACTCCTATGTTACTAGCCTGTTGGTATTTTCGATCTTTTTTTGGAAGAAAGCACTATTTGGCGATTCGTTCTTTGAAGGAAACGATAGAAGGAAAAGGAACGAACAAAAGATAGTTTCAAAAGGAAGGGAAGAGAGAGTGAATAAGTGTGGTAGAAGTTATCTGATTTGCTAACTTCTACCATTCGTTTTGAATGAAGTTGTTTGCTAAGTCAATTTGCAATAAAGGGGGTTTTTCGGATATATCGGGTATCTTTAATTTGGTCAATAAGAAATTCAGCAATGTCCGTATTACGGATGGTCATACCTGGCATATCGGTCAAGCTTTCTCGTATTTTACCTGTAGCAGGACCTTCCAATACAAATGGTAATCGTACCAAAGTCCAATTCGCTTCGCTTTGAAGTAAGATCTTGAGTTCTTTCTGCTTCTCGATCATCATATCTGGAAAGAACAAATGGAACATTTTGGCTCCGATTTTGTTGATAATATTCTTCTTGTCTCCTGGAGCGTCTACTGACCCTCCTGTTACTGCTATATAACGATTTGTTTCTGTCTCTTTCATTACCGAAAGGATATGGCTTGTTACCGTACTAAAAATAGACTGACCTTTTTTAGGTTGCCCTACCACATTGACTACTGTATGGCAACCTTCGAGTAAAGATCGAATGGATGCCAAATCTTGAGCATCGCCCTTCACCTTCTCGATTCTCTCATCTGAAATGGTGTATCGATCGGGATTCCGAACGAGCATTCGTACATGGTATCCGTCTTGTAAGGCTTTTTCTGTAATATAGCGTCCTGCCTTCCCATTCCCACCAATAAGTGCTATTTTGCTGTGTTGAGTCATCTATAAATCTCCTTTTGATGTCTTCTCTATTACAATATGTACGAAGTGTATCTAACTTTTATTAATATTTTCCTTCTATTATGTTACACATTCAATTCAGTATTTTTTAAGGCAAGTATTAGCCAAAATATCCGAAATAAGATAGAATATTTTCTCTATAGAAGGGAGGGCTAGTCGATCTATTATTGGAAAGTGACCCAAAAAAGCTTTTTTCTTTTATATCGATCCCGTTGGTCACACTTGATTACTTCTTTAGGTTCTGCACTATTTGGTTTTATCTATATCGCTATTTGGGAATCGGTTCTGGTAGGGAAGGTGCTACCAGCTGGGTATCAGATGGAAGATTTTATCCAGTATATTGTCATCAGTCAATTGGTGCTTCAAATGACAGTATTTTTAACCCCAGATTTAGATTTGGAAGAGAAATTTCAATCTGGAATGATCGAGATGGAGTTGATGCGACCTACTTCTTTTCTTGGGACACAGGTTTGCGTCGAATTTGGTAAGATTGTATATCGTGTTTTATTTCGAACTATACCAGTTCTTATTGTATTTGTCCTCGTACTGCAACTGCCCAAACTTCCCGAATTATCCCATTTTCTGCTCTTTACTGTCTCGTTAATCCTTGCAATCTGGTTGGCAATCCAAATGTGTTACACCATTGGAATCATTACTTGTTGGCTAGAAGATGTGAGATGGTTGTTTACTTTGTATATGTCTTTGTTACTTTTTTTTGGTGGCCAGATGATTCCTATCGATATTTTTCCAGCATGGTTGCAGATGATTGCTCGATCACTTCCGTTTGCTTGTATCATCAATGATCCAATTCAATTTTTTCTGGGACGTTTTCAAGGGTTCGAATTAGGTTTTTCCCTTTCTTGGGGAGTCTTTTTTACGTTTTGTAACATTTGGCTCACCCATCAAGCTAGACTTCGAATCGCAAAAGGAGGCTAGAGGTTTGCGACTAGCTCTACGTCTGTTTCGGGCTTCTTTTTACCATCTACGTCTTGCTAAAGCCCAACTAATACTACGAATGTTCTCCCAAATGTTCCTCATGTTCTTAGAATTTGCAGTATTGTTCCTGATTTTGATCCGATTTCGAGAGATCGGAGGGTGGAATATTTACGAAGTGGCTGTACTATATGGGATTTCCTCGGGCACGATTGCTCTGTCGCGAATGATTTTCTCTGAATTGCACTATTTTGATCGCATACTTCTCTCGGGAGGATTGGATTCGTATCTAATCCGTCCAGTCTCTCCATTGTTTCTCCTCATGGTAAAACAGATTGCTTGGTCCAAGATGGGTGGGATTCTCCAAGCATTACTTGTACTTGGCTTTGGATTAAGTGGATTGTCGTCAGTGTCGTTGGTTCCTCTTTTTCTCTATTTACCAATTCTAACCATTAATAGTCTGCTTATCATGTTTTTTATTGAATTGACTAGTGCGACTATTACCTTTTGGACTGGTCGAAATAAGGAGCTTCAGCCCTTTTTGGTTTATGCGCCCAGCACTGGCGCTCTGTATCCACAACATATTTATCCGGATTGGTTACAAGGTATCTTTCTTACTCTGTTGCCCATTGGATGGTTAAATTATTTTCCACTCTCGTTTCTTCTTAACAAGAGTAGTGCTTCTGTTTGGTTATGGGTAACCCCTTGTATTGCGATTTTTTTCGCTGGCATTGCGATTGGCTTTTGGAAAAAAGGACTTGCCCGCTATAGTAGTACAGGCAGTTAGGAGGAGTAGATGATTCAGGTACAAAATTTGCGAAAAACATATCCTATTGCTACGAAACGAACTAGCTGGTTCAATGGGTGGCGGCGATCACCAGAAGAGAAGATCGCAGTGGATCACATCAGTTTTCAGGTGAACAAAGGAGAAGCAGTAGGGTACATAGGTCCAAATGGAGCTGGGAAATCGACAACCATCAAGATGCTTTGCGGGATTTTGCATCCAACTAGCGGAGAGCTTCGGGTAGCAGGACTCAATCCGCAAAAAGAGCGTAAAAAACTGGCTTATCAGATTGGAGTGGTATTTGGACAGAAGACACAGCTATGGTGGGAGTTACCTTTACGTGAATCATATGAGATTTTACAGGAGATGTATCAAGTAACCCCCAATGCCTATCAAGTCTTTTTGGAAAAAGCAGATGCTTTACTGGGAATTGGTAGTCTGTTAGATTCACCTGTTCGTAAGCTTTCCCTAGGACAAAGGATGCGTGCCGATCTAGCAGCAGCCTTGATCCATGATCCAGAATTGTTAATTTTAGATGAGCCGACAATCGGACTGGATATCTGGGTAAAACAAGAATTGCGTCAGTTGCTAAGAGAGCTTCACCAACAAGGAAAAACGATACTATTAACGACACATGATCTAGACGATATTGAGTTTCTCTGTCCTAGGGTAATCGTGCTGAGTCATGGGAAGATATTATTTGATGGAAAACGAGAAGCCCTTTTACAGACAATGGGTTTACCTAGTCAGCTCGTGGTAACTTTTCGCGAAGCTCCAGCGATTTTGCCCAATCAAATCCCGGATGGATTTACTTTCACCGGAAAAGAAGTGATCGCCCACTTCGATCGATCCCAGACTTCGGTTCGGCAACTCCTAGATCAAATAGAGGAATGGGGAGAGATCCTCGATATGCGCATGAAGGAGCCTAATCTAGAGTCGGTGATTGGGACTGTATTTGCAGATGCTAGGTAAAAAGATCCCCCTTTATAAAGAAAAGGGACTCTCAACTTGTCGATATTTTCTGTTATCTTAACAGGTCGACAAGCTTTTTTATGGAATTATTTAAGTAGAAAATTATTCAATAGGGGATTTTGTGTGTTATTCCAACACCTTTTAGTGATTAATATAAAACGTGAAATTATATAACAGTTACTCTCGTGGATTAAATGATTAAATCGCCTAAATCAATCGGTTGGATGTTTACATATTCTAAAATACATGTTCTATATTAGAAAAGGGAGAGATGAAAAATGGATGTGTCGCGATGGCGATATCGTAGAAGGAGACGTTGGAATCCAGAGTCTTCTTATTATGATGATGAAATGAGTGGTAAATTGTACCCGTCAAAAAAGAAAACTCTACACAAAGTTGAACCATGGGTTCAATATGGACTAAGTGAAGCCCAAAGAACCTCAGTAGAGCATGCAATGCGTGAGGTGGCTGCGATTACTTATTTGATTGGCATAGGTTATGATCCGCATGCAGCTCACCGGATTGTTGAGTCATGGGAAGTGAATGAAAGATTCTAAACAAGAATTTTGGATCATTTCTATAATTCTAATAGTCACCATAATTTTATGATTTGTAAATCCTTCTTCTTTCATTTGAACCACATGGTATTTTAGTTTAGTAGGATAGTAAACCTAAAATTTCCCCATAAAAGTAACACCTCCGAATCATTGATACGATTCAGGAGGTGTTTTTCCCCACAATATTGAGTTCAGTACATATGGTTGTAAGAAGTTATTTCTTCAGTCTGAAGAGTCTCCAACATATGAAAGTAATCTAGGTTAATTAGTATGACTTTTGTTGTAGATCATGCTTTAGACGACGGAGTATCCACCATCGAGCAACCACTCCATGTCGCGGGGAGAAGAGAAAGGCGAGCACGAAGAGAAGTCCTGCCACAACAGTCATACAGCCAGCGATGGAGGCATCCAATATGATGGAGAGAAAATATCCTCCGACTGAGCTTAGGATACCAACCACGACACTCCAACCTAACATAAATGCAAAACGATCAGTTAATAGGTAAGCGGTCGCAGCGGGAACGATTAGCATTGCGACGACTAAGATAGCACCAACACTTTCAAAGGAAGCTACAGTAGTGATCGAGACCAATCCCATCAATAAGTAGTGAAAGATGGCGATCGGGATACCGATTGTTGCGGCCAATGCCGGATCAAAGGAGGTTAGTTTGAACTGTTTATAGAATAGTCCAATAACTACGAGAGATAACAGAAGTGCACCGCCCACTTGCCATACTGCTTGCGGACCGAGGTCCATTCCATTAAAACTCCACGTATCAAACCCGACATAAGCAATCTCTCCATAGAGCACACAGTCTAGATCTAGATCGACTTGTCTGGTAAAGAGTGAGACCAAAACGACTCCGATAGAAAAGAGTGCGGTAAAGGTAATACTAATCGCCGCATCACTCTGTACTCCAAATTGACGTAGTCGTTCAATTAAGACAGTACACAAAAGCCCAAAAACCGCAGCTCCAAGCAGCATGGGAAGTGGGTCACGGCTCCCCGACAGGAGAAAAGCGATCACAATACCAGGAAGAATCGCATGACTGATCGCATCCCCTACCATTGCCATTCTACGCAATACAAGAAAGCATCCGAGCAGACCACAGGCAGAGGCTACCAGTGCACCGGTCAAGATAATCCAAAAACCGCTCATGAAGCAGCCCTCCCTTTTTCCTGAAGATGGGGAAGATTGATCCAAGTAGGAAGTAGATCTTGATTTTGTAACAGAGTTCGTAATTGGGATTTTAGCTCATCAGGTATATCAACCAATTCATCGATTTGTCCTGCATGGAGATCTGATTCAATCTGCTGTTCGAACATAAGCCAAATCTCAATCATGCGTTGAAATAAGAGAGTGTCATATGCTCGCTTCCATCCTTTTTCCGTGAATTGAAAACTCTCTTCAGATGTTTTTATCAAGTCTCCTGATTTAACTAGGTTTTGGGTAATCTGAAGCAGCTCTCGTTGACTTAGATTTGAAGCGTGGGAGTGTAGCTCTTTAGTAGGGATCGATCCATCATGAAACGATGCTATTTCATAATAGAAGAGTAATAGGCTCTCCTCCGTTAGGCGTTTTTTCATCCGGATAAATCGCCAATATCGAGATATTAATCCACGCTTAGGAGCAAAAATGAGCGAGATCAAAAATAGGATGGTAGCCGAGATGACGATAATAGGACCAGTAGAGAGATGATAAGCTAGTGAACTGATGATTGTCCCGAGTGCTCCAGAGAGTGCCCCCATTAGAGCAGAGAGTAGGATCATCCAACCTAGTTTGTCTGTCCAATATCTAGCTGCAGCAGCAGGGGTAATCAGTAGACTAGCCATCAAGATAACTCCCGCTGCTTGGAGTCCGATGACCACCGCAATCGTAAGTAAGAGCATCAAGAAGAAGTCGAGCCAACGCATTGGAAAACCGATACTATTACCAAAGTTAGCATCAAAAGCTAATAGTTTTAATTCTTTGTAGAACAAGCTAGACAGAAATACTAGCAGGAGTGCTACCCCACCCATGATCCAGACATCCGTGGAAACGAGAGAGGCAGATTGGCCAAAGAGGAACTTATCTAAACCACTCTGATTACCATTGGCGCTATGTTGAATTTGCGTTAGGAAGACGATCCCGATTCCAAAGAAGACGGAGAGTACCAAACCAAGTGCGGTATCCTCTTTGATCCTTGAGTAACGAGTAACGAGTTGAATGACGATAGATGCTAGAATACCGGTAAACGTTGCTCCTATTAGGAATAGAAGTGGATTCTTGGAACCAGTGATCCAGAAGGCGATACAGATTCCAGGTAGGGTAGCGTGGGATAGAACATCGCCCATCAAACCTTGTTTACGTAAAAAGGCAAAAGAACCTAATACACCAGAAGCTAGTCCTAGAAGTACCGTTCCGCACAAGACCCAGAAAGCATTGGGATCTTCTAGAATGGAGGTTAGTTGATCCCAGATCATGATGGTGTGCCTCCCACGAGAGGATCAGGAGAACCAGGCAGTATAGAGAGTCTCCCACCATAGGTTTTTTGCAGGTTCTCATAGGTAAACGTCTCAGAAGTCGGTCCTGCTGCGATTAATCTCATATTTAGTAACAAAATGGAGTCAAAATAATCCGTAACAGTCTGGAGATCATGATGAACGACTAATACTGTTTTTTTCTCCGCACGCAATTCGTGTAGGATGCGGATGATTGCCTTCTCTGTTGCTGCGTCCACCCCGACAAAGGGTTCATCCATAAAATAGAGATCTGCATCTTGGGCGAGAGCTCTTGCGAGAAAAACTCGCTGTTGTTGCCCGCCAGATAGCTGACTGATTTGGCGATTTGCATAGGCTTCCATTCCTACTTTATGCAGACATTCCAGTGCTATCTGTCGGTCTTTTTGGGTAGGGCGACTAAACCACCCGAGTTTTCCATATCTACCCATCAGGACGACATCCAAGGCATTAGTTGGAAAGTCCCAATCTACTGATTCGCGTTGTGGTACATAGCCGACTCGTTGACGAGATTTGGCATAGGGAGTCCCAAAGATCTCTATCTTCCCACTAGCAGAGGGAATAAGACCTAGGACGGCTTTTAGTAATGTTGATTTTCCAGCTCCATTGGGACCTATAATCCCGATCAGCTCGCCCACAGGTGCGGTATATTGAATATCCCGTAAAACCGGTTTACGGTGATATGCGACAGTAAGATTGGAAACAGAAAGGGGGGCATTGGATGACATAGGTCTTTTCCTCCTTTACAAACATGATTGATTTTTTACTAACTTTGCTTGAAATCAAATTTAATCGCAGGCGCGCCTCTGGCTTTGGGCTAATGCAACATACTTACTAACTGATTGAGGGAGTAATTTTCTTAACGTAATGCTTGCACGATCGTATCGACATTGTGGCGTACCATTCCAATATAAGTTCCTTCTGGTGTTCCATGTTCTCCGAGCGCATCAGAAAAGAGCTCTCCTCCGATTACGACACTATGCCCTTTTTGTTTGGCACCTTGCACGACTGCTTCGATTGATTTTTTCGGTACACTCGACTCAACAAACACGGCTTTGATCTTGCGAGAAGAGAGGAGATCGACGAGTCGTTGTACATCTTTTAGACCATATTCTGATGCAGTACTGATTCCCTGCAATCCAACTACCTCATAGCCATACGCCTTTCCAAAGTATCCAAACGCATCATGTGCTGTGACTAATACACGTTGCTCTGGAGCAATGGTCGAGAGTTGAGTTCGTACATAGGTGTCTAACTCTTGTAAAGATTTCAAATAAACAGATGCATTTTGTTCATAAAATGCCTTATTCTTAGGATCATAGGCAATCAGAGTTTTCTCTACTTTTTTTGCTGCTTCGATCCAGAGAGAGACATCAAACCAGAGATGTGGATCGATTTGGTTTTCCGCCGTTTGTAGTAGTATTTTGGGGTTAATTTCACTCGTTACTGCAACTACTGTTTTTTGGTTGCCTATCTTCTCTAATACTTCGGACATTTTTCCTTCTAGATGCAAACCACTATAAAAAATAATATCTGCCTTTTCTAACTTATCTAGATCTCCATGCGAAGCCTTATATAGATGTGGGTCTACCCCAGGTCCCATCAGCGTCTGTACTGTTACTTTTTCCTTACCGATGTTTTGGACAAGATCAGAAACCATACCTGTAGTGGAAGTTATCTGAATCGGATATTTTCCATCGAATGTATCTGCTTGTTTTTGACAGCCTATGGAGAAAAGTAGGACAAGGTATAGTCCTGCCAAACCGAACCAACGAAGGGAGCGGATATTAGTGAACATAAAGAACACCCCTTTTGTCTTATTCCATGAAATTAAACTACAACCATAAAAATTTGCTAGAATCATAAAAGTTGACCTAAGTAAAAACTGATTACTTTTATTCTATAGATCGTACTTGTTAGATGTCAACACAAGATATGTTTTAATTGGATAATATTTTTATTTATAATCAAAAGGAATTCGATCGGAATTTAGGGGATTTGCATATACGTTTTGACTGGGGGAACAGTATAATAAAGATACGCCCCTAAGCTGATATAGAAAGGTTGTCTCTTTCAATGATTCAACAAGTGGCAGATAAGGTTCGCTTTTTTTACTCCTTTGTAAAATCGCCAAAGACAGTAGGAAGTATCACCCCTAGTTCTTCTTTCTTGACCAAACGGATATTTCGAGATGTAAACTGGGAGAATGCCCAGACTGTGGTTGAACTGGGGGCAGGTACGGGTGTATTTACAGAATGGATCTCGCAGCGTTTACCAGCCCATGCTGCTGCCTTCATCTTTGAACGCGATGACCATATGCGAAGTCGTTTATCGGAACGTTTCCAGTTACCCAACCTACAGATTGCAGATGATGGTTTAGCTCTTCAAGAGGTTCTTTGTAAGCAGGGATTGGATTCGGCTGACTATATTATTTCTAGCCTCCCGTTTGCTAACTTTTCGCAAGAATTGAGAACACAATTTTTGGATACGATCCAACAGACTCTGCGTCCGGGAGGACTCTTTATTGCATATCAATATTCTCGACAAATGGAATCACAACTTCGAAACGTTTTTACAAATGTAGAGACCTCATTAGTGCCGATTAACCTCCCGCCAGCATTTGTATATACATGTAAGAAATAAAGAAAATCTCCTTCGATCCTTTTGGGAAAGAAGGAGATTTTCTTTATAAGGGATTTCAGACTATTTCAGAACATCGAACTTTTTTAGAACCTGATGTCGGATTTTAGCAGTTGTGATAGAATGGTGATGTCTTTTTTGGACGAAGGAAACATTTTAAGTGGTCCTACACATCGCAGAAGTTTTTTAGGAGATGGTTTTGTGCGTTTGTTTATAAGGTTTTCAATATTCCTAATGATGGGAATTATCCTGATAACAGGGTGTGATCAGGCGGCTACTGAAACACCTGTTAAGCCAGTGCAACCAGAAAAACAACCAGTGGTAAAAGCCCCTGAGCAGGTAAAACCGCCGGAAGTGTTGCCACCACAACCTCAGGCTCCCAATCAGCAACAGCCAGATCAACAGCCTGCTGTAACACAACCAAATGAAGAACCAAAACCTCAACTCACGGAAGAAGAAATGTATCAAAATGAGATGAAGGTATTAAAAGAACAAAAAGCAATTTATCATGGTTCAAGACATTCTAAACAGATTGCCCTAACCTTTGATGACGGACCTGATACCAACTTTACGAACCAAGTGTTAGATATTTTAAAAAGAGAACAAGTCCCCGCTACCTTTTTTGTTGTAGGGAAGATGGCCAAACATTACCCTGATGTCTTAAAAAGAATTGATTTAGAGGGACATACCATAGGAAATCACTCCTACTCTCATCCGCAAATGAATAAGATTTCTCAGGCAGCGGCGATGAAGCAGTTGGAAGATACTAATCAAATTATCTTTCAAACGATTGGAAAGAAACCAACACTGATGCGTCCTCCATATGGTGCTTACAATAAAACATTAACCAATAAAACAGCAAATATGGGGATGAAGGTCATTTACTGGGATGTAGATACTCTAGATTGGAAACATCGGACTTCCAGCCAAATTTTTAACACCATCCAAAATCAAGGAAAAGGTGGAACTATTGTGCTACAGCACAGTTCAGGGAATAATGGGCTACAGGAAAGTGTAAACTCCCTAACCCAAATTATTCAACACTACAAAGCGCTAGGATATGAGTTTGTTACGGTCGACAAGATGTTAGATATGCAACCTTATCAACAATAAAAACTCTAAAAAACCTACTAAAGTGCAAGGACTTTAGTAGGTTTTTTGGTATGATAGGCAGTAAAACTGAAAAAGGGGTTTATCATGCAGAGTTCATACCAACCAGAGAAGCCTATAGAAGAGACAATTAACGAGCTTTTAGAAAGAGCAAAACAAGCATATCAATTAAACAAATATGATCTCGGCTTAAAATATGCATATCAAGCGTTAGAGATAGATCCTGGGTTTCCAGCCGCTCACCTGATGGTTGGCCACTGCCTATGGGGGAAGGGCGAAGCAAATGCGAGTTTTGAAGTTTTTACAAAGCTCATTGCACTCCATCCAGAGTTTCCAGAAGCTTGGCTCATGAGAGGGAATCTAATACTTTATGAAGCTCAAAATCCAAAGGAAGCAATCTTATGCTATCAAAAAGTATTGGAGTTTCAACCAGACCATAATGTAGCTCTCTTTTATTATGCAGAAGCCCAATATTCTTTGGGTCATCTAGATCAGGCGGAAAAATTAGTTAGACAAGCCCTTCAAGCAAATCCAGAACAGGAAGGATCATTACGTCTCTTAGGAAAGATCGAAGCGAAAAGAGGCAACCACGATCAGGCGAAACAATGCTTTCTTCAGGCGCTCCAACATAATCCAGAAAACCTCGATAATATTTTTAGCTATGGTCGTTATTTGTTAGTGGATCGGAACCTCCCAGAAGAAGCATATCCCCTGCTCAGGGAAGCTATGCGATTAGATCCTAATAATAAGGTAGTTCAAGAACATTTTTATATTGTCTTAAAAGCGAAAAAGCGATTTTTTCGCTGGTATTGGTCATATCAACTCTGGAAGTCCAAACTAGGCTTTTTTGGTTTTTTATTATTTGTCGCAATATTTACGGTTGGTCATATAACAGGGTTGTTTTTTCTCTTTATCGTAATTTGGATCGCAGATTGGATTTTCAGCTATTGTATACGACGTGGATGGATATTTTAATGGTAGAGACACTTTCTAGACCTAACAAGATTAGCTACCATCAAGGTGCTAATCTTGTTAGGTCTTTATCTAGATCGCTTGATTCATTTCTTTTATGTTTTGCTGGCTTCGATCTTAAAATCGCTTGTACTATTTGTTCCCCATGATATATAGCGTTAGTCTCTCTTTTGAGTCTATTCCTATTATTCGGAATTGGTTGGTATAGGGATGATTTTTTTGGGCCTATCAAAAAATAGAGTTGTGTCGTTTTTTTTCTGTTGCTATAACTCATACTACCAATAAGAATTTTTCCACAGATATAGGAGTTTCATGGATATAGGAAGGATGTCTCGTTATGAATTTTTATCAGGTTCGTCTTGCGGGGATTGCAGTAATTTTTTTTCTGTTACTATCCACCACAAATTTACTGTTTCATTCTCCAGAGTGGGATGTGCCCATTTTGGGTGATCTAGAAGAGAATACCGCATGTAAACAATCTGTTTGTACCATTCCAACCACTTCATCCAAACTTCCGACTACATTCCCTATTTATACGAGAGATTCATCTGAACGGAAATGGATTGCATTGACGTTTGATGATGGCCCAGATGATCGATTTACACCTAAGATCCTAAATATTTTACGTAGAGAAAAAGTACAAGCTACCTTTTTTGTGTCAGGAAAGCAAATTCGAAAAAACCCGACTGTTTTAAAACGGATTGCACGTGAAGGACACCTCTTGGGCAATCATTTTGAGAACCACCAAGATCTACGTAAGATTCCCACGGAAGCAGTAATCCAGGAGTTACGAGAGACAGATCGCTTAGTTTATGAACTTACAAAGAAGAGGATGGGACTCGTTCGACCGCCATTTGGTGCAATGGATACTCGGATCAAACAGATCGCAGCCAATCATGGAACGAAAATGGTCTTTTGGAGTGTAGATCCAAAAGACTGGACAGGGAGAACCTCTGAACAAATTATTCGAGACATAAAGAAAAAGACTCGTGCTGGAGATATTATTTTGTTACATGCAGCAGGGGGTTGGGATAGTCTGCATGGGACGGTAAGTGCATTACCTGAGATTATTCGTTATTACAAAAATAAAGGGTATCGTTTTGTAACAGTAGATCAATTATTGCAGATTCCGGGATATCTAACCAAGTAAAATAATATTTATGTTACAATACAATAGAAAAACAATTAAATACATAAAAGGAGAGGTGTTTTCTTGGTTTCAGCTCAAACTAAAGGAAAACCAAAAAGTAAGCTGCTTCATACTACCAAAAGGATTATATTTATCATACTAGGAGCAATTTTAGCAGCACTCGCACTAGAATTTTTCCTAGTCCCAAATAACGTTATTGATGGTGGGATTGTTGGGATCTCCATTATTGTTTCTCATCTGTTCGATTTGCCACTTGGAATCTTTCTATTCCTCCTTAATCTTCCATTCTTTCTATTCGGTTATAAACAGATTGGGAAAACCTTTGCACTCTCTACCCTCCTAGGTGTTACCATTTTCTCCTTAGGGACTACATACTTTCACCACTTTGAACCTTTTACGAAAGATTTACTTCTATCTGCTGTTTTTGGCGGAATGTTACTTGGTGTAGGAATAGGGCTTGTCTTGAGGTATGGAGGCTCCCTAGATGGAACGGAAATTGTAGCCATTATTTTAACCAAAAAGTTGCCGCTCTCTGTAGGCCAAATCGTGATGATTGCAAACATTTTTATCTTAGGTAGTGCAGGATTTGTATTTGGTTGGGAAAGTGCAATGTACTCGTTGATCGCATATTTCATTGCCTTTAAGGTAATTGATATCACGATCGAAGGGTTAGAGGAGACTCGATCTGTTTGGATCATTAGCGATCAGGCAAAAGAGATTGGAGATGCCTTAATGAATCGTTTAGGTCGGGGTGTAACCTATCTCAAAGGAGAAGGGGCGTATACTGGGGACGACAAACAGGTCATTTTTTGTATTGCCACTCGGCTAGAAGAAGCAAAGCTAAAGACGATTGTAGAAGAGTTGGATTCAGAGGCATTTTTGGCAATCGGTCATATTTATGATGTTCGTGGTGGTCGATTCAAAAAGAAAGATATTCATTAATAAATGGAAATTTATTGATATTGTTAAAAAGTCTCTGGTTAGAGGCTTTTTTTCGTTGGTTCTCTGAGTTAGATTTAATATGAGAGATCGAAAGAGAGGTGACCTGTTTGGGCTTTTTTGTGTTTCTCCTGATGATTGCACAAATTTATTTTTATTTTGAACAAAAGAAAGGAAAAGAAAAAAGCGAACAGCTAGAACAAGAATTATGGAAGTTACACAAGGAATTATGGCTTTTAAAACAAGAACAACATTCTACAGGTAAGCCAAATCCAATTCCATCAAGTAAACAGTCTAAACCAATTGCTGAAAAGGAACAAGTAGCCCCACCGGAACCAATTGTTCCCTTTCCACAACCGGTTTTCCCTACCCAGGAACGATCTATTGGGGCAGAACCTGTGCCAACTCAGCGTCCTACAGAGCAGGTAGACAGTCCATCTGTTTCAGCAAGTACTGAGGAATCAACTGTTAATACGCCTGAAGCTCCACCGGTTACTGGTGAACCTAGGAAAAGATCGTTCCTTCCAGAGTGGTGGGAGGAAGAGTGGGAGATGCTGGTTGGTGGTAAGCTACTGAACCGGATCGGAGCAATTGCGTTAGTGATCGGTATTGGATTTTTCCTGAAATATGCTTTTGATCATGACTGGATTTCGGAGCCCATTCGTTTAGTGATTGGGATGGCCGTAGGGGGAATAATGCTCTGGTTAGGTGCATACACCCGAAAAAAGGGACTTCCGATTTTTGCTCAAGGTGCAGTTGGTGTTGGGATTGCTACGATGTATTTAACGGTATATGCCGCAGATAATTTTTATGGGCTTATTTCTCCGATTGTAGCAGTTATATGGATGAGTGGAGTTACATTACTCGCATTCCAACAAGCAATTTCATATAACTCCATCGCTACTTCTTGGATTGCTTGGTTTGGAGGTGCATGGACACCGTTTCTTTTTTCAGCGGAGCCGACTAGCCCTCTAGGATTTTATCTTTATTTCACCCTATTTACTGCTACTGTACTTGCTATTCTCTCGAAAAAACCAGCTTGGGTCTCCATCTACATTGCCCATGTTCCAGTTAGCTATATAGCATATTTAGTAGTGGGGATTCAGTTCGAGGATGCCTTTGTATGGAATGCAATTGCGTTGGTAGTCCTATGGGTGTTGTTTATGATTTTTGAATACCGAAGACAAAAAGAATCAGGGAAATGGTTAGTTGGATACAGCTACTTACATCCGATATTGATGCTTTTGATTTCAATGACATTTATTTCAGAGGCAGATTCAATACTTGACAAAAGAACACAATTTGCAATCGGTACTTTTGTTGTCGGTTTCCTCTTCACCATTCCTCTTCTATACGGGAAATGGAAGAAAACTTATTCCGAAATACCGTCTCATCGTCGAACGGTGTTCCAACTTACCTTTTTCCTTCTGTTAGTCATTGCTACAGTCATCCAGTGGTCAGATAGTACATTGGCTACATTACTGGGATTAGAAGCGCTTGCGATTGCTGTTTGGGGACTCCGCTTTTCTCGTATGCACGGTTGGTATTTTAGTATCGGTTTATGGTTCCTTAGCTTTTTGACAGCCTTTGAACCATATTTCCCATATCTTAAAGATAAGAAATGGCTATTCTTGGACCTTCATTTCTTACCAATCGCGATTTTGATCGGAAGCGCTCTTTTGATCATTCGGTTAGGAAAAGAACAATATAAACAATATTTGGAATGGATTCATATTGCTTGGATTTTTATGGCGACTATTGGATTCATATTAGAGTGGTTTAGCCTTGCCACAAGTCCAAGTTTAACAAGTGGTCCATTTAGTTGGGTGAAGCCTCTACACTCTATTGATCACTTACTGATTTTGTCCGTTGTGATTGTTCTTTTAGGAGTTGGTATGTATCGTTTTGGGATCAGAAAAGAGTATATTCACTTGCAATCTTTTCTAGACAAAGGAATCGGATTGATCCTGATCTGTGTTTTGATCGGAACTCCGTTAGATACGACTCTTGGCTTTATGGATGCTGTATTAAATGTTCGAACCCTCTGTTTTGTACTATTAGGGCTTCTTCTATTCTGGTTAGGAAGATCAATTCCAGAGAGTTCTACATCAAAACCGCATGCTCTCATCCAAAAGCTAGCACCATTCACTATTGTTCTCCTGGCTTTTGAATGGGTTACGGTTGAAGTGATTCAATTCTTTGACATTCGTAGTATTAATACAAAAGATATGCTTGGCTATTCTTTGATCATCGCATGGGGAATACTCAGCTTTGTCGTTATGCAAATGGTCAAAAATAGACATCTTTGGGCATCGCGATTGTCTCAAGGAATCTTATTTTTAGGTATTGTGGTACTGGTTTTGATTTCGTTGAGAAGCGATCCTTTATTTCCAGTGCTCAATATGCGAACTCTTTGTTTTGTGCTCTTAGGGTTTGTCCTCTTTTGGTTGAGCAAATCGATTCCAAAGAGCTCGACATCGCAATATCACATTCTTATCTTTAAGCTAGCACCATTCACTATTGTTCTTTTGGCTTTTGAATGGGTTTCGATTGAAGTAATGCAATACTTTGGTACGGGAAGCGTTTATGTCGAAGATATGATGGGCTACTATTTAGTGATGGCATGGGGGTTACTCAGTTTTGTCGTCACATGGATTGTGAAAGATAAGCAACTTTGGACATCTCGATTGTCTCAAGGAATTCTTTTTCTAGGTGTTTTCATGCTTATTTTCACTTCCTTAACGAGCGATCCACTATACCCAGTATTCAATGAACGTTCTATTTCCGTTCTCTTGATCGTAGGTATTTTAGCTCTCCAACTGAGATTAAGAGTAAAGCTGGCAGAAAAGGGCTTCTCCAAAGTAGAACAGTATATCTATGCGTCGACTTTAATCTTTTTACTATTGGAGTTGGTTTCGGTAGAGGTCTGGACTAGTTCCTACCAATATCCAAGTATGCAGCAACTTGCTCTTTCGATTGCTTGGTTGCTATTCGCAGTTGTACTATTGATTATTGGAATCTGGAAACGATGGAAAAAGATTCGCCTTGCAGCATTAGCCATTTTGGGGATTACAATCTGCAAGATTTTCCTCTTTGACCTTTCGTTCCTAGATACCATTTACCGAATCATTTCCTTTATTGTCTTGGGTGTAATATTGCTTGCTACATCGTATGTTTACCAACGAAACAAACACTGGTTTATCTGATAAAGAATAATAGAATGGAGAAATCCAGCAGAGATGATATAATCCTGCTGGATTTTTTATTGTTGAGATACAAAGTGTTAAAAAGTCTCTTTATAATGAGGCTTTTTTTTGTTTGTATTTTAAGATAGATTGAGAATTGTTATAACTTACTAAATTTTGAGTGAGGTGATGTATTTGATTTCCTTATTGTTGTTTTTTGCAGTGGTCTATTTGTATGTAGATCTGCGCAATGAGAAAAAGGAACGTAGAAACCTCGAAAATAATGTCCTGAAATTAGAAAATGTTTTAAGCATACTACAAAACAAACTGATACATAGTCCAGAGAATGTTGAAAGTAAACTAGAAGAAAAAGAGACCCAACGATCGGCTACTAAACAAATTGCGGAACCAAATTTGGTAGAGCTAGTAGGTCTTTATGGTGAGAAAGCTCATGCTACTAGTGCATTAGCTAACCATAAGGAGTTATCAGATCAACAAGCAGATGATCAAAGTAACAAGACTGATTCCCTTTTACCAAACTGGTGGAAAGAAGAATGGGAGATTTTGGTTGGGGGAAAGGTGTTTAATCGGATTGGCGCAGTTGCACTGGTTTTAGGGATTGGATTTTTCCTCAAATATGCCTTTGATCATGATTGGTTTATGATGTGGACCCGAGTAGCAATTGGAATGATCGTGGGATTTGCTCTTTTAGGAATAGGACGTTTGAGTCGCTCCAAAGGCTTAACCATTTTTGCGCAAGGAGCAGTAGGAGCTGGGGTTGGCACTATGTATTTGACCGTATATGCTGCTGACAATTTTTATGGATTGGTCCATCCCGTGTTAGCGATGATCTGGATGAGTGGAGTTACAATCATTGCTTTTCAACAGGCTCTCTCATACAATTCCGTTGCCACTTCTTGGCTAGCATGGTTTGGTGGAGCTTTAACCCCTTTTCTTTTTCCAATGGAAGTGGAGACTCCCCTTAAGTTCTATCTATATTTTTTCGTGTTCACGGCGACACTTCTTACCTTGTTGTGGAAGAAGCCTGAGTGGACGTCCATTTATCTCGCCCATGTTCCTATCACATATATTGTTCTATTGAAAACGGTACTTTTTCCAGATGCCCAAATGATTCATCTGTCTGCGATCCTATGCTTTTGGTTCGCTTGGATGATATGGGAATATATACAGCGAAAACAGTCTGGAGCTTGGATGCAGGGCTTTAGTCTGTTCCATCCGTTCATCACTTGGCTACTATTCCATTACACCTTTATTCATTACGATTACTTGTACACGGAAGAGCAGATTAGAACCCTACATGCGTTCGTTTTCCTAGGTACAGCAGTTCTCTTCGCACTGCCACTCCTATATGCGAAGTGGAAGAAAACATATGAGGAGATCTCATTATTTAGGAGATATGGATTTCAATCTGTCTTTTTCCTCTGTAGCTTTTTAGCTACCACGATTTATTGGAGTGGTACAACATTAGCTACGGTGCTAGCGATCGAGGCAACGATCTTTGCTTTATGGGGCATACGGTACTCTAAAAAGATTAGTCGTTATTTTAGTATGTTTGTCTGGATTTTAGCTGCATTGCTCTCCTTTGCTTCTTATGAAGCGCTTCTTGGGAAACATAATTGGATCTTTTTGAACAGAGAATTCCTCCCATTTGCGCTTTTGATCGTAGGAGTTTTTCTCGTAATGACTGTAGGAAAACAAGCTTATCAGCCATATATCCAGAAAATGCATATTGCTTGGATTACCGTGTGGGGAATTGGTATAAGTATTGAGTGTCTAACAGTTGTACAACCAAGTATTTTACATGGAATTCGGTTTCTTGATCGGTTCCAGATGTTTGCAGTATTGATCATGATAATGGGGATTGCATTGTTCTCTTTTGCAATACGTCGGAAATACCTATTTGTTCAGTACTATCTCATGATCTGGATCATCATTCCTGTTGGGGTGCTGATGTTAGCTGCACCTTCTACCACAAGCTTTAGCTGGGCTCCTGCGGTACTGAATGTACGAACAGCACTATTTTTGCTGGTGATTGTTCTTTTGATTCATTGGCGTCGTATGTTAAAGCGAGGTTCGGCAACGAAAGTATCTCAAATTTTACAACAGAGCCTTCCGATTGGGGTTTTGCTACTCTTATTTGAATGGATCAATATTGAAGTAGCACAATTCTTTGATAAGTTAGATCCAAATTCGGTCCCAAGCAATACAAATATAGAATTGTATGGAGTGGCGGCCTTATGGGGATTGTTCTCGCTCATGGTATTTTTCGTTTTACGAGATCGACGAGACAAAGGAAGTCTTTATTTAGCAGAAGGTATTTTGTTTTTAGGTGCGATGATCGTGGGAGTAGTGGCTTTAGAGCGTACTCCCATGTTGCCGGTATTCAATGAGCGCTTCTTGGCGTTTATGGTGATTATTGCGGCTGTTGTCCTTCGCTTACGCTGGAAAGATCGCTTTGCTTATTCTCATCAGTCCAAGTGGCACCCGTATATCTATCCAATGGCTCTCTTACTCTTATTGTTTGAGATGATTTCAGTCGAAGTATGGACGGGAATTCAATACACGTTACCTTCATGGGATAGTCTCTCCATTAGAGCATACAACTTAAAACAACTAGGGCTATCTATGGTTTGGTTACAGTTTGCAACAATACTACTGAGTATTGGAATCTGGCGAAAATGGAAAAAAATTCGCTTAGCAGCGTTGATCTTTTTAGGCGTTACGATTTGTAAAATCTTCCTACTCGATCTATCGTTCTTGATTACAGTTTATCGGATTACCTCTTTTGTTGTACTAGGTGTAATCTTACTTGCTACTTCTTTTATCTATCAACGACATAGACATTGGTTTTTAGAAGTGCAAGAAGAGAAATAAACACAATGAAAAGCTGCGAAATCCTAAACAAGTGGATGCGCAGCTTTTTATAGTAATTTGTCTTAAACTTAAAGGACTTAGTCAGAAAGATGTTCCTAACCATAAAGCTTAAATCTCTTACTTTTGCACGAAAAGCAGGTTATCGAATTAGGTAGGGAAGGAAACTTGTTTACCACAATAAACGCATTTCCTTACCGCTACTTTGGAGTCTTCTTTTCTAGTCACATTTTCCGTTTACTGTAGTTGTTGTATGACTTACTGGCATGACTCATATTTTATAACAATAAGAGAGTTGTTGGGAATCATATTTGTTTTATTGATATCGTTTTTTAGTACAAATTAAAATAATTCTTAATAGTAGTGGTAAAAAAATTTGCCACTGTTCTATTGGAAAAGAGTGATAAAATGAAGTTCTATAGAAATAGAGGGTTTAAATCCAGGAGGAAGAAATGAGAGTTTGTGGGATCGATCCAGGTATTGCCATCGTGGGTTATGGATTTGTCGATGTCAGAGGAAATCAGTTATCGGCTGTAGATTATGGAAGTATTCAAACAGAAGCGGGTCTTGCAGTTCCGACCCGACTAAAGCAAGTATATGATGGAACCAAATATCTTTTGCAAAAATACCGTCCAGACGTTGTGGCGATCGAAAAACTTTTTTTTAATCGGAATGTCACGACTGCTTTTACCGTTGGACAAGCTCGAGGTGTGATGATGCTTGCCTGTGAAGAAGAAGGGATTGAGATCACAGAGTATACACCTCTACAAGTAAAAATGTCCGCGGTAGGCTATGGAAAAGCGACCAAACGGCAAGTACAAGAAATGGTAAAGTTACTATTAAATCTAACACAGATCCCCAAACCAGATGATGTGGCAGATGCACTGGCGATTGCGATCTGTGAAGCGCATTCAGGAGAAGCACTACGCAAACTAAAGGGAAGAGGGGTGAAAAAATGATAGAGTTTATGAAAGGAAAAGTATACATAGTAGAACTGGATCATGTGGTGATCGAGAGCAATCATGGGTTAGGTTATCGGGTTTCCATGGTCAATCCGATGGTTTTAACTGAAGGAGAGGAGACATTTCTCCATACGCATCAAGTAATCAAAGAAGACTCTCATACACTCTATGGTTTTGTGCAAAAAGAAGAGCGAGATCTATTTCGCATTCTCTTAGAAGTATCGGGAGTGGGACCAAAAGCGGGTATGGCGATTCTATCAGGTGGAGCACCAGTTCAGATAGTACGAGCCATCTTGACGGAGGACTTGCGTTTCTTGACAAAATTGCCAGGGATCGGGAAAAAGACTGCTCAAAGAATGATCCTTGATTTAAAGGAAAAATTGGACAAGTTAAATTGGGTCAGCTTACTACAGACTGAAACAGAAGCACCAACCAGTAATCCTGTCCCACAGGTAAATGAGACGGATCGTAGTAGGGATGTCGTTGATGCCTTAATGGGACTTGGCTATAATGAAGAAGAAGCAAAACGGGCTGTAGAAAAAGTAGCTTCAGAAGCAAACGAGACCCTCACCACAGAGGATTGGATTCGTCGTGCGCTTCAAGCTACTCTTACTAGATAGGAGGGGTCCGAAGTGGAAGAGCGGATCATCTCCGCCAAGTTTTCCGAGGAGGACGAGCAAGCCGAATATAGTCTGCGTCCACGATATTTATCGGAATACATAGGACAAACAAGAGCCAAAGAGAATCTCAAAATTTACATAGAAGCAGCTAAACAACGATCGGAAGCACTAGATCACGTGTTATTGTATGGCCCCCCAGGTTTAGGGAAAACGACTCTATCGCATATTATTGCCAATGAGCTGGGCGTGCAAGTTCGTACTACGTCCGGACCTGCCATTGAGCGTCCTGGGGATCTAGCTGCGATCCTGACCAACTTACAGCCACATGATCTCTTATTTATTGATGAGATCCATCGCTTGCCTCGCTCTGTTGAAGAAGTACTCTATCCGGCGATGGAAGATTATGCACTTGATATCATGATTGGGAAAGGTCCAAGTGCTCGCTCTGTGCGATTGGATCTACCACCCTTTACTCTAGTGGGGGCTACTACACGGGCTGGTTCTCTTTCTGCACCGCTACGTGATCGTTTTGGAGTAGTGTCTCGATTGGAATATTACACAATCGAAGAACTCTCTTTTATCGTACAGCGAACGGCTGATTTATTTGGAGTCGGGATACGAGGAGAGGGAGCCGAGGAAATTGCCCGAAGATCGCGAGGAACGCCACGGATCGCCAATCGCTTGCTAAAAAGGGTTCGTGATTTTGCACAAGTGGTAGGAGACGGTTTGATTACAGAAGAGACAGCGCGGGAGGCATTGAATCGGATGCAGGTGGATAGACTGGGATTAGACCACGTCGACCATCGTCTGTTACTCTCCATTATCGAGAAGTTTGCTGGCGGACCAGTTGGATTAGACACCATCGCAGCTAATATTGGAGAAGAAGCACAGACCGTAGAAGATGTCTATGAGCCGTATCTGATGCAGATTGGACTCTTAGCCAGAACACCCAGAGGACGCGTAGTTACAGCAAGTTGCTATGAACATTTTGGGATGGAGATGCCGAAGTGAATCCGTTAGCAAAGACACTAGTTATAGTAGGAATTATTTTGATCACAGTGGGACTTCTCTGGCAAGTAGGAGGGAAATGGTTCCCGCTTGGGCGTTTGCCTGGCGATATTTCGATTGATAAAGGGAATGTGAAATTTTACTTTCCGATTGTCACTTGCATTATCATCAGTATCGTGATCTCGCTAATCAGCTATTTAGTGCGCCTGTTTAAGTAGACGGGCGTTTTTTTCTGGTTTTATTTCGTTGCTTAATAGATTTGAAGAGAATGTTTGAAAACGCGGCTTATTTGAAAATAGTTGTTTCAGATAGATCAACTCATATTTTTATATGGAAAGGATTTTTCCTATGGAAGTTTCCCAGTTTCACTTTGAACTACCCAAAGAATTAATCGCTCAAACTCCGCTGGTTAATCGAACTGCTTCGAGATTAATGGTAGTAGATCGCCAGACGGGAGCGATTGAGCATCGTGTATTCCCAGATATTTTAGATCAGTTAGGTGAAGGGGATGTGCTAGTCCTCAATAATAGTCGGGTTCGTCCGGCGCGTTTAGTTGGAATCAAAGAGGAGACAGGAGCACAGATTGAGCTACTCCTCTTAAAGCCTCTAGGAGAAGATCGTTGGGAAGCTTTGGTTAAACCATTTAAACGTGTCAAAGAAGGTACTGTTGTCCGTTTTGGAGAGGGAGAACTGCTCGCTGTAGCGGAAGAAGCTACAGAAGTAGCGGGTGGTCGAATCTTTCGTCTTCAATATGAAGGAGATGTGGAGCAACTTTTTCAAAAACTAGGTGAAATGCCACTTCCCCCTTATATTCGTGAAAAATTAGATGATCCAGAACGATATCAGACTGTATTCTCGGAGAGTATTGGTTCGGCAGCGGCTCCTACTGCTGGACTTCATTTTACCCGAGAATTATTGGATCAAGCTGTTGAAAAAGGTGTGCGGATCGCGTATGTTACGCTACATGTTGGTTTAGGGACCTTTCGTCCAGTGATGGTAGAGAACATCGAAGAGCATCATATGCATGCGGAATTTTATTCGCTCGATGAAGAGAATGCCGAGAAAATTAGATCAGCCAAACGAGTAGTGGCTGTAGGAACTACTTCTGTCCGTACTTTAGAGACGATTGCCCAAAAATATGGAGAGATTCGTGCAGCAAATGGTTGGACAGATATCTTTATCTATCCAGGCTATCAATACAAAGTAGTAAAAGCTTTGTTGACTAACTTCCACTTGCCTGAATCAACATTGCTCATGCTAGTGTCCGCATTTTCTAATCGAGATAATGTGATGAAAGCATATGAAGAAGCGGTACGAGAGCGTTATCGATTCTTTAGTTTTGGCGATGCTATGTTTATTAGATAAAAAAAGAACCCATCTAGTGTAGTTCATAATTTTAGCTACTAGGTGGGTTCTTTCTATTGTATTTCTCTGATTTGACCTATATCATCATATATTTAGCAAGGAATATATAAATTTTTTGTAATTTGGGAAGTGGAGGAGATTGTTTTGGACCGTAGATATCCGATTGGAATCTTTACATTTCAACGTGTTTATCCTCAGGAGCAACTGTTAGCTTGGGTCAAAGAGTTTCCATTATTTCCTGAGAAGTTATCTCAGGAGGTAACAAAACTTACTGCTACACAACTGGAGAAACAATATCGCCCGGATAGTTGGACAGTACGTCAGCTTGTCCATCATCTTGCAGATAGTCATATCAATAGTTACACTCGATTTCGTTTAGCTTTGACGGAAGACAATCCAATTGTTCGTACTTACGAGGAAGGGAAATGGGCAGAACTCACAGACGCCCAAAATGGACCGATCGATGTCTCACTCCAGCTATTAGAGGCAATCCATACTCGCTGGGCGAATCTCGCAACCTCTCTATCGGAGGAAGACTGGAAACGTACTTGGCAACATCCTGAATCTGGTGAAGGAACTTTAGCAGATATGATGGGGCTTTATGTTTGGCATAGCAACCATCACTTCTCTCATATTCAATTAGCCATTCAAGGTTAATCCAGAATCTAAGTTTATACATAGCTTGTTGCATTAATCCAAGTTAAGCGTATGCGTGCCGCCGGTTTTCCCGCTTCTGCTTGTCCTGCCTGTCCTGTGGGATCTGCTCCGACTCCCTACCGCTCATAGTCGCATCTCAAAAGGGGAAAACCTCTGGCTTTGGGTTCATTATGCAACATGCTCTACAAATAGAAGTAATCCAACCTATAGAGTCCCAAGATACCAATTTTCTTAGGACTTTATAGGTTTTTTATTATGAAATTACTGAATTAGAGTAAATATTTAACATAAATTTATTCTTTCCATGTTTTCGACAATATGATATAAATATTATTAAATATTTTTGAAGAAGTATTTGCTTCATAAATATTAATAGATGAAGCATTCGATGCTTCAGGGAGAATGAGATGAAAGAAATATCGTTTGGGCAACTTGTAAAGAACACATTTCCTAGTTTGTCAGCTGGACAAAAGAAAGTTGCTGAATATATTTTGGGTAATTTAGAACAAGCAGCGTTCCAAACCTCTGAACAAATTGGACGAGAAGTGAATGTGAGTCAAACGACAGTGATTCGGTTGTCATATGCGTTAGGATTTAGCGGTTTCTCTAAGATGCAATCCAGTATTCAAAAAGATGTATTAAAGACAAGTTCCAATGATTCCCTAGTAGAAGAGGTAAACATAACAAAAGAGATTAATCCTTTTTCCAAGGTGATTGAAAAAGATATTGCAATGCTACGTAAAATGTATAGTCAGTTAAATCAGATAGATCTATGGAAAGCGGTCGATTCCTTAATAAAAGCGGATCGAGTTTTGGTGGTAGGACATCGAGCTTCTTATGCTGCAGCTCAGTGGTTTACATATTGTCTCAGCGAGATTCGCGATCATGTTGAGGTTAGTACGAATACGACAGAGTCAATCGAAAGAATTCTTGCCTTAACAGATCAATCAGTGGTGTTTGCTCTTTCTTTTCCTCGTTATAGCAAAGAGGTTATCAAAATAACTGAATGTGCCCAGCAACAGGGAGCAGAGCTCATATCCATCACAGATCATGTTTTGTCTCCAGTAGGTCGCCGATCCGAAATCGCATTTACTACCGAAATAAATTTAGAATCCGGTGCGAATTCTGTCACTTCTATTTTCAGTTTGTTAAATCTATTTCTAGTTGGAATCAATATGAAGATGGAAGGTCAAATTCAAACAAGGAGAAAGAGCTTGGAACAGCTATATTCCCGTTTTGATATATTGATTGAATAGGGATTTATATGAAAGGTGGTGATTATCTATTTAATATAAATTAGATTCAATCTATTGGGAAATGATCAAATTGCGGAAAGATTCATCTGGGATAAAGGAGGGATACGATGAGAATTGAAAAGGTTGTATTACGAAAGATGAGGATGACACTCAAATCACCTTTTCAAACAAGTTTTGGCACACAGCAAGTAAGAGATTTTATTTTAACGGAAGTCCATGCAGATGGACAGGTTGGTTATGGTGAGTGTGTTGTGTTCTCTGCGCCATGGTATGCAGAAGAAACAGCGGGGACTGCGTGGCATATTCTAGAGGATTTTTTGATTCCGATGCTGTTCGAGTATGGCGAGATCTCCCATCCTGATGAAGTGTACAACTTGTTCTCTCCGATTCGCCGCAACAATATGGCCAAATCTGCTTTGGAAGGTGCGATTTGGGATTTATATGCGAAACAGCAAAACCTCACACTTGCAACAGCACTCGGTGGCAAGAAAGAGAAGATCGAAGTAGGGATCAGTCTCGGAATTGAAGAGAATATCGATCGATTGTTCCGTAACGTGGAGAGTTATTTAGAGCAAGGTTACAGAAGGATGAAGATCAAGATTAAGCCAGGTAAGGATCTGGAAGTGTTACAGGGATTACGGAAACAATTCGGAGATCTCCCAATGATGGCGGATGCCAATTCTGCTTATACGCTGGATGATCTTCCTATTTTCAAAGAATTAGATGACCTCAACCTGATGATGATTGAACAACCACTCGCACATGATGACATTATAGATCATGCTGTCTTACAAAAAGAACTAAAAACCCCAATCTGTCTGGATGAGAGCATTCACTCCTATGAAGATGCGAAAAAGGCGATTGAAATGGGAAGCACTCGCGTGATCAATATCAAAATTGGACGAGTAGGTGGCTTGTCATCTGCTAAACGAATCCATGATTTATGCCAAGAAAAAGGAGTTCCAGTATGGTGTGGGGGAATGTTGGAATCGGGGATTGGACGAGCCCATAATATTGCGATTACGACACTTCCTAATTTCACACTCCCTGGTGATACAGCAGGCTCCTCACGCTATTGGCAGGAAGACATCATTGAACCTGAGGTGAAAGTAACATCAGCTGGATTGATTGAAGTTCCAACCGCATCGGGAATTGGTTATCAACCAGTGCCTGAGTTAGTAGAAAAATACTCAACTGCTAAAAAAGAATTTAGCAAATAAAAAACTTTTCCTATATCGTCGTGAGATTTTTTTAAACAACCAAATATATAATATATTTTCATAATGAAAGCAGAAGATGAAGGAGGAAAAGTTTGATGCTAGCGATTGCAAAAAAAGATGGCGCTAAACAAAAAAAACGTTCTGGCTCGCCTGATGCTTATGTTCTCCTGTTTATCATTGTACTTATTTGTGCGATTGCTACTTATATTGTACCAGCTGGGGAATTTGACCGAGTCGAAAAAGGTGATATTACACTCACTGTACCTGGAAGCTATCATGCTGTTGAGTCGAATCCAACCGGGTTTATGGATTTCCTGCTAGCATTTCAAACAGGTATGGTAAAAGCAGCCCCGATTATTTTCATGGTATTGTTTACGGGTGGAGCGTTCGCTGTGATTGATAAAACGGGTGCACTTCATTCTGGGATTCTCAATTTCGTCAATAGAATGAAAAATAAGGACATCCTGTTGATCATTTTTGTTTCTGGGTTATTCTCGATCTTAGGAACGTTTGGAGTAATCGTAAACTCCGTTATTGCGTTTATTCCTTTGGGAATCATGATTGCCAGAGCGATGAAATTAGATGCAATTTTTGGGGTAGCTTTGATCTATTTAGGGACATACGCTGGGTTTAACGTCTCGATCATGAACCCTTCCACATTAGGTTTAACACAAAAGATTGCAGAGTTACCATTATTTTCTGGAATCGGTTTTCGGATTGTCATTTATGTCATCATTACCATTATTACCATTGCCTACATTGCCTTGTATGCACGTAAACTCAGAAAAGATCCTTCTAAAAGTATTTTAGGAGATAATCTATTTCCGGATTCTGGAGATACGAATGTATCTGAGGAGCAAGAGATTCCAGAATTCACAGGTAAACATAAGTTAGTGATGGCATTTGTAGGGATTGTGTTAGTCGCATTTATTATCTTAGCCATTACCCTAAAATGGGATATCGAAGAAATGACTGCTATGTTTATCTTTATGGGTATTGGTGTTGGATTAATTGCTAGAATGAGCGCAAATGAGATTTCGAAAACGTTTATTAAGGGATGCCAGAATATTGCCTATGGAGCGTTAATTGTTGGGATGGCTCGGGCAGTTGTGGTAATTCTCGAAGATGGGAAAATGTTGGATACCATCGTGAATGCATTGGCGCAAGTGTTAGAACCCCTTCCTCCAATGGTTGGAGCTTTTGGGATGTTTATTGGTAGCGGGTTACTACATTTCCTGATTTCATCTGGATCTGGAGAGTCCGTTATGTTAATGCCTATTTTAACTCCTTTAGCTGACATTATTGGCGTTACTCGTCAAGTTGCAGTTCAAGCATTAATGTTTGGAGAAGGATTTGTTAACTGTATCAATCCAACTTCTGGTGTATTAATGGCGATACTGGCAATGACAAAGATTTCGTATGGAAAATGGCTAAAATTCATGTTACCTCTAACTGCGATTTGGGTTGTATTTGGTTTCATCTTTTTGGCAATCGGGGTCATGATCAACTGGGGGCCATATTGATAAAATGAAATGTTACTCAACTGATGGTTAATAACCGATCAGACCTTTACGAACAGTTGCCCCCCGTTTCTTCCTTGATTCCTCCGAATCTTGAGGTGGGGGGCTTCTGCCTGTTAAGAGTGGAAGATAATTGGTCTACCAAAAACTATATAGTGAGGCTTCGTTCATATGGATAAAATACTAGTTTATTTACAAGAAAATCAATCGAAGATTCTAACGGATTTAGAACAATTGGTTAAAGCCGAGTCTCCGTCCGATGTCAAGGAAGAAGTCGATCGTTGTGGTACAGAAATTCAAGCCCTTTTTCGAAAGCATTTGGGAGTAGAGGCAGAAGTGATCCCTCAGAGCACAACGGGGAATCATCTTCGTTTCACCATTGGAGATGGAGAATCTCAAATTTTGATCCTGACCCATTTTGATACTGTCTGGGATGTAGGTAGACTCTCTTATCGAGTAGAAGGAAATAAAGCTTACGGCCCGGGGATATTGGATATGAAGGGGGGACTTGTTCAAGCTCTTTGGGCGATTAAAGCTTGTCAGGAATCAAATGTTTTATTAGATAAGAAAATTGTTTTTTTATGTACAAGCGATGAAGAGATCGGGAGTGGATCCTCTCGTTCTCTAATTGAAGAAGAAGCTCGCAAAAGTGATGTAGCCCTGATTGTAGAGCCGCCTGTTGCACGAACTGGTGCACTGAAAACAGCGCGTAAAGGAACAGCTCTTTTCGATATCACCATCAAAGGGAAAGCAGCGCATGCAGGCAATCATCACGAAGACGGAGTTAGTGCAGTTGAAGAGATGGCTCAGCAAATTCTTTTCTTGCATTCATTAACTGACTATGCCAAAGGGACAACCGTAAATGCAGGTGTTGCCAAAGGCGGAAGTCGTTCCAATGTAGTTGCCGATCATGCTGAGATTCAGGTAGATACCCGTATGACTTCTATGGATGAAGGAGAGCGCATAACAAAACTGATCAAAGGAACCAAATCTTATGTAAAAGGAACTACGGTTCAAGTCGAAGGTGGAATCAATCGACCACCAATGGAAAGAACAGAAAAAACGGAAAAACTGTTCAATCTAGCAAAAGAATGTGGAAAAGAGCTAGGTCTGTCTCTAGAAGAAGCATCTGTTGGTGGGGGAAGTGATGGGAACTTCACCGCAGCACTAGGTGTTCCAACGCTAGATGGATTGGGAGCAATGGGAGATGGAATCCATGCTGAATATGAGCACATTTTGATTGACCAATTACCAGTTCGAACAGCATTGTTTGCAAAACTATTAGCTAGATTATAGATTATGAAGATAAAGGACTTGACTGCTATTGGTACATAAGCAGTCAAGTTTTTTTGTATACGCAAAAATAACTTTGACAGAAATTATTTATAATTCTAATAAGAATCATTTTTTGGTACTATATTTTATGAGGAACTCATCCTCTTCTGTTCCCAGTTGCGAGCAACGCTATAGAGCGGATTTTTCCGAAATGTAGTGTTGCTCACAACAAAACTCGGGCAACAGAAAGAGGGATCATGATGGAAATGAATAAGGCAAATAGTAAAAGATCCAATGTAGCAGATGATTTCAAACGACTGACTGATGTGCAAATGCAAAACCTACCTCTATCTACGAATAACTATATTATGAAAACTTCTCATGATGGTCGCGTATACAAACTATATATTCCTACTGGTTACGATCCCACCAATAAAATACCACTTGTTATGATGTTACATGGATGTAAACAAAATCCGGATATTTTTGCAGCCGGTACCCAAATGAACCAATTGGCTGAACAATATAACTTCTTAGTCGCTTACCCACAACAATCGCCTTCTTCCCATTTTGATAAATGCTGGCATTGGTATAGCTATAGTCATCAATCACGTGGAAAAGGAGAACCCGCTTCCATCGCTGGTGTAGTCCAACATATTAAACAAAGTTACTCAGTTGATCCAAAACGAATCTATATCGCAGGACTGTCTGCTGGCGGGGCGATGAGCGTGATTATGGGAGCTACCTATCCCGATCTATTTGCTGCCATCGGCGTATGTAGTGGATTGGAATACAAAGCGGCGACAAGTGCGTGGTATGCATATCCCGCCTTGTATTTTGGCGGACCAAGCCCAACTCATCAAGGAAATCTTGCCTATCATGCGATGGGACAATACGCACAAATCATGCCAGTCATAGTATTTCATGGAACGTCTGACAGTAGAGTCTATCCGATTAATGGTCATCAAATCATTTCTCAATGGGCACAAACTAACTATCTCGCTCTGGATGAAGCTGATAACCACATAGATGATATAGCAAAGAGAATAGAAAACAAAACAGTACCAGGTGGTCGATCTTACACCAGATACGTGTATCAGGATAACCAAGGAAATAATCTAATGGAAAAATATATGGTAGATGGAATGGGACACGCATGGTCAGGTGGGAGCATGTCTGGTTCGCATACAGATCCTACTGGACCAAATGCAAGCGCTATCATCTGGGAGTTTTTCCAACAACATGCGAAAAAGTTCTAGTATTCTAGCGGTCGAGGTTAGTCAAATAATAGTTCGAGTTTCTCCATAGACAACTTTCTGCTAGAGTAGAAAGTTGTCTATCCAAAATAAGTGATTACATATAGCGAGAAGAATAATAGTGGGGAGTTATTTTGAAATTGCTCAATAGATTAGGTGTACTTGATAAAAGAGATATTGAGGGATCTGTTAGGTGGCTCATGATGTAGTCCCACTGGTACTAAAAGGATTTCTAAGAATTAACCCTAGGGTATTTTAATGTTGAAATTAGTAGCGTCATACTGCATAAAATCTTTAATGGAAAATGTACGTGTGTAAATTTTGAGAATCACTTATTAGAACATTTATATAATACAGAAATATAATAGGTGAATATTTTATAATGTTCAAATAAAA